>JAFOCZ010000109.1 GCA_017380955.1 Alistipes sp. | reverse complement strand
GCTACGTAGTCATACGAGAGGTTGCCGCCGATTGTAGAGCGCTCATAGATGTCGTGGGCGAGGAGCACGGTCTCCTCAATCCAATCGTTAGGAGTGCCCTGTGTTAGCATCTTCTGTTGCTTTTTGTTCGCGCGGTCTATATTCTGCTGCCACTCGCTATAACTCCAGCGGTGCGCTGACTCCACAATCTCGCTATCCCACACCGAGTGCAGATTCTTATTCTTGCCGAAATACTTCACCTGAGTGCCGTTGCCACCTCTGTCGCTCTTATGTCCTGCGTGCATAGGGCAGTGCATATCGCCAACAAGGTGTATGAGCATCATAAGTTCTGCACGCTCCGCTTCGGGGGTTAGTTCACCACTCTTGAGACGCTCGACGATGGAGTTCACTGCTGTTACCACATCCCCCGTAGTTGCCTTTGTGGAGTTGTGATAACTCTGCTCCGCAGGGTCTACATTTACGTAGTGCCACGTCTTGGTGTAGGCATACTCATCGGTGTGGCTTGCATTATCCATCCAATTAGCAACATAGACCATAGACTTACCCCCGAGCACCTCCTCGACATATCGCAGTGTCTTTTTTGAGAGGTGTTTCTCGGCGATATGCGCTACAGTGTCGTGACCTTTAGGTCCCCACGCCGATGCTTGGGCAAAGCAGAGTATCGTGCAAAGTAGTATGAGTAGTTGTCTCATAACCGCAGATTATTGGTTCATTGTTGCCAAGAACTCGTCGTTGTCGCGTGTTAGGTTCATCTGCTTCTGCAGGAACTCCATAGCCTCGACAGTAGTCATATCGGCAAGATGCTTGCGGAGTATCC
Source organism: Alistipes sp. (assembly GCA_017380955.1). Taxonomy (GTDB): domain Bacteria; phylum Bacteroidota; class Bacteroidia; order Bacteroidales; family Rikenellaceae; genus Alistipes. Next base: position 4,397 of record JAFOCZ010000109.1, on the reverse strand, counting down.
ACGTGCGCTGCATAACGCTCTGTGGAAGGAGTAGATCCTCGCGGCGTGTACCCGATGCGATAACATCAACAGCAGGGTAGATACGCTTGTTAGCAAGTTTTCTATCGAGTTGCAACTCCATATTACCAGTACCCTTGAACTCCTCGAAAATCACCTCATCCATCTTTGAGCCGGTGTCGATAAGTGCTGTTGCGATGATGGTGAGCGAGCCCTTCTCCTCGGTGTTTCGTGCTGCACCAAAGAAGCGCTTAGGTTTATGCAGAGCATTGGCATCCACACCACCTGACAACACCTTACCCGATGCTGGCTGCACAGAGTTATATGCTCGTGCAAGACGTGTGATAGAGTCAAGGAAGATAACCACATCGTGACCGCTCTCAACCATACGCTTTGCCTTCTCGAGTACCATCTCGGCAACCTTAACGTGGCGTGCCGCCTGCTCGTCGAAGGTTGATGCCACAACCTCGGCCTTTACGTGGCGTGCCATCTCGGTAACCTCCTCAGGACGCTCGTCGATAAGCAATACAATCATATATACCTCTGGGTGGTTGTCGGCAATGGCGTTGGCGATAGACTGCAACAACATTGTCTTACCGGTCTTTGGCTGTGCCACGATAAGCGCACGCTGACCCTTGCCGATAGGTGCAAAGAGGTCTATAATACGATTCGATTTAGTGTTATGACCATTTCCCGTGAGGTTAAACTTCTCGCTTGGGAAGAGTGGGGTAAGGTACTCAAACTGCTGACGGTCACGAATGATGTCGGGTTTGAGACCATTAATAAGTTCTACGTGCACCAAAGGGAAATACTTCTCACCCTCTTTAGGTGGGCGTATAGTGCCACTTACGGTATCACCAGCCTTCAGACCAAAGAGTTTAATCTGTGATGGCGATACGTAAACATCATCCGGAGAGTTGAGATAGTTGTAGTCTGCCGAGCGCAAGAAGCCAAAGCCGTCGGGCATAACCTCCAGGACGCCCTCGCCCTCGATAGTTGCCGTAAAGTGGTCCTTGGTAATCTCCTCCTCGGTGAGAATCTCATCAAGGAACTCGTCATCCATCAACTCCTCCTCGCCATTCTCATCGTCCATATCCTCGTCATATCCCTCATCCTCGAGATACTCATCACCACCCTCTGTGTAATCCTCGTTCTCAATGATATCTGCGCTCTCCTCAGTGACTTCCGTAGTGGTATCTTCAACCTGCTCCATTACAGTCTCTTGCTCCTTCATCCACTTTGGCTTTCTGCCACGGCGTTTTGGCTGTGTGGTCTCAATAACCTCCTCCACAGGGGCAGGTATCTCCTCTTCTATTATAGCCGTAACGGTCTCATCTACTGGTGTAGAGTCCGCTACAGGAGTATCTGGGGTCGGTGTCACAGGTGTACCTCCAACGCGAATGCTACTCATACGAGGGCGACGACCACGCTTAGGAGTCTCAACAACCTCTTCCTCCTTCGCGACACTCTGCTCCTCGGCTGGTTGCTCGGTACTCGCTGCTGCAATCCTCTCTATAAGTTCCTGCTTCTTCATATTTGAAGGTGAAATGCCCATAAGTTTTGCTATCTCGCGCAACTCCGCAATGGTCTTACCCTCAATAATCTCTAAATCACGCATAGTTATATCTTTTGATTTTTTATTTCTTGTGGATACGTTCGCAATATGATAAACGAGGAAAAAGACGAAAACGTATTTACCCCGAAAATCACCTATAGCGATAGTATATGTTGTCCGTGGCTGTCGAGAACCTATGTGAATACATATCTCAACCACTGCAAAAATAGTGTAATTTTTGTTTTTTTGCAATTTTTTTTAACCAATTGTGATATTTTTTCTTTAGATGTAGTTTTTTAATGATTTATGTATTAAATTTGTCTACGGTAAATACATATATAATAATATAACCTATGAATATCATATTTAAATATCGTATGCTCAGCGACGAGAGCGATAACTTTGTACGCGACTTTGAGGTATATCCCGATATGACTCTTACGGAGTTTCACAACTTCCTCCTTGAGGCGTTGGGCTATGAGCCTTGTATGGTGTCGATTTTCAAGTCAGATGCCGAGTGGCGTCTTGTCGAGGAGTTTACGGAGTTGGATATGGGTGACGACACTCCTGGTGCGCCACGCTGTATGGATAAGGTGCGCCTTATGGAGATAAACAGCGACTTCCACGACCGCCTTGTCTACACCTTTGATATGATTAACGACCGCTCATACTATCTCGAACTTATCGATATGCAGCGCCCTGATGCTGAACTGACATACCCACGTGTGGCATTTGAGCACGCCCCAGCCCCCGATCAGTATGACCCTGAGGCTACGGAGCAGTCTGGCTCTATCTTCGATGAGATTATGAGCGAGTATAGCGAGTTTGATGGCGACGATAACTACGACGATGAATACTAAACGAGGAACTCTCATTGTCGTGGCGGGACCTACGGGATCGGGTAAGAGTGCGCTTGCTGTGCGTCTTGCACAGCACTACAACGCGCCCATTATCTCCACTGACTCGAGACAGGTGTTTCGTGGTCTGGCGATAGGAACTGCACAACCCACCGCCGAGGAACTCGCCGCTGCGACACACTACTTCATTGCCGATAGAGAGGTCGAGGATGATTTCAACTCGGGTCGTTACGAGGCTGAGGCCTTAGCGCTCTTGGAGAGACTCTTCGAGGATAATGAGTATGTGGTTGCCGTTGGTGGGTCGGGTTTGTATATCCAGGCACTATGCGAGGGTATGGACAATCTTCCCGAAGCGGATAAGACGGTGCGTGAGGCATTGCAGCAGCGACTCAAAAGCGAGGGTCTTGAGGCTCTTGTGGCGGAACTTCGTGAACGTGATCCCGAGTATGCCGCGAAGGTTGATATAAATAACCCGTCGCGTGTTATGCGAGCATTGGAGGTGTGCATCGTCACCGGTCGTACATATACCGAGCAGCGTATTGGTCAGAAGGCTGAGCGTAGTTTCAATATTGTGAAGATTGCTACAGATATGCCTCGCGACGTGCTCTACGACCGTATCAACAGACGTGTGGATATGATGGTAGCGGATGGTCTTGTCGAGGAGGCTCGCGCAGTGTACTCTAAGCGTCACCTCAACTCACTGCAGACCGTAGGTTACCGCGAGATGTTCGACTACTTCGATGGTACAATTTCGCTTGATGAGGCTATAGAACTCATTAAACGTAATTCACGTCACTATGCTAAGCGCCAGATGACCTGGTTTCGCCGCGACGCAGAGTTTGCGTGGTTTTCGCCGAGTGATATCGAGCAGATTATAGAATACATAAACGCAAAAGGATTCGCAAAATAGCGAATCCTTTTTTTTGGTACTATGGATTCAAGTTGAGATACATTGTGCTTACCTCTCGTTGATCAGGTGAGTATGTACATCATCTATACAATTCAATCCTTTGCAATTCCTAAAAATTCTTTAGCGTAAATTGTGAAATTGTTCTTATTTTGATATCTTTGCACATTGGATAGTGGAAAACAAAAAAGGCAGACAGTGTGACTGCTTGCCTTGGCTGTGACTCCGAAAGGATTCGAACCTTCATCGTAAGAACCGGAATCTTAAATTCTATCCATTGAACTACGGAGCCGTGATGCAAAGATATACAATTTTTTTATATCTGAGCAAGGCTAGTAGGGTAGCATAGCAAAAAAATTATAATATAAAAAACTACTATATGACAAACAGATTTAACAACTGGGAGCGTCTGGTGCAGGTAATTGACCGTTGGCATTCTAATATCAACAAATTTGCAAGACAAATTGGTTTCGAGCGTTCTGAAAACCTATACCACATCCGTAAGGGTAACTTTGGTATCTCCAACGAGTTGGCAGACCGCATCACAGCGTTTGACCGAGATATTGACCGCACTTGGTTGCTTTCGGGTCTTGGACAGATGCTCAAGAGCGATATGGCGATTGGCAAGCCATTGCCATTCTACATTGAGCCTATGGAGGAGACTCTCGCAAAACTCGAGAAGCAGAGACCTAAGGGTTATATCCAGTTGCCATACTTGTCGAATATCGACCTCGTAATCCGCTCATTCACACCCGCTATGACCGACTCATCTACAGCAGCAACCGACCTCTTCTTGCATAAATTGAACGGCGTTCACGAGGTTGTTCAGGGTAACGAGCACGTTTTGCAGATTGGTGATGAGATTCTCTGGCGTAAGGTGCGTTACATCCGCAACCAGCCCGATAAGTGGCGTCTTGTGGCTTTGAATCGTGATGAATTCCCAGATATGATTGTCAACATCGCGGATGTCAAGCAGGCTTGGCGTGTTATCACTCGTATGACTATTCTCGAGAGTTAATCTTAGGTTTAGTTCATCGTGTGTAAATTTCTGATAATTACGATTTAATATGAGTATTCTATC
>JAFOCZ010000108.1 GCA_017380955.1 Alistipes sp. | reverse complement strand
GAGCAATGCTGCATAATCGTGTTTTTTGCGCATAAAGAAACCCCAAAAGTTTTTTGTCTAAACTTTTGGGGTCACTTCATAAAGCGTACTGCCCATTCTCATTTCTTTTTTGCTAGCGGCAGTAGATGTCTGCCTTATCACACGAAATTACAAAGCCTTGATATACTCATCGATAGCCTTTGCCGCCTTACGTCCTGCACCCATCGCAAGAATTACGGTGGCAGCACCTGTAACAGCATCACCACCTGCGAATACTCCTGGGCGTGATGTAGCACCCATCTCCGATGCCTCGATACAACCACGGCGGTTGATGTTCAAGCCCGATGTTGTAGCGGCGATGAGAGGGTTTGGCGATGTTCCGAGAGCCATAATCACCACGTCGCAATCGATGGTGAAGTCCGAGCCCGCCTTCTCCTGTGGTGAGCGACGTCCCGAAGCATCAGGCTCGCCAAGTTCCATCTCCACACAGTTGATACCCTTCACCCAGCCATCCTCAGTGCCGAGGATATGTGTAGGGTTGGTGAGCATACGGAACTCGATGCCCTCCTCCTTGGCGTGGTGCACCTCCTCCTTACGTGCAGGAAGTTCCGCCTCGCCACGACGGTATACGATAACTGCCTCAGCACCAAGACGCTTTGCCGTACGCACAGCATCCATAGCCACGTTACCACCACCCACAACAACAACCTTACGACCTACGTACACAGGGGTGTCGTTATGCTCAGGATCCCAAGCACCCATAAGGTTTACGCGTGTGAGGAACTCATTTGCCGAGAGCACACCATTGAGGTTCTCACCCTCGATACCCATAAAGCGTGGAAGACCTGCTCCCGAGCCTACGAATACTGCATCGTAGCCCTCCTCATCCAAGAGTGCGTCGATGGTCATAGTGCGACCGATGATAACGTCAGTCTCGAACTTAACGCCGAGACGCTTCACAGCCTCAATCTCGCGTGCTACGACACGATCCTTAGGCAGACGGAACTCTGGGATACCGTATGACAACACACCACCCAGACGGTGCAACGCCTCGAAGACATCTACCTGATAGCCCAACTTTGCCAAGTCGCTGGCACACGCCAAGCCTGCAGGACCACTACCCACGATAGCCACACGGCGACCGTTAGACTCAATCTGTGGAGCCTCCACCTCGTCGGCGTGCTCCAAAGCCCAGTCACCCACAAAGCGCTCCAACTTACCGATAGCCACAGCCTCGCCCTTGATGCCAAGCACACAAGAGCCCTCGCACTGCGACTCCTGAGGACACACACGACCGCAGATTGATGGCAACGAACTATCGACGTGGATAGTATCTGCCGCAGCGCGGATGTCACCCTCGGTGAGGTGGTGGATAAATGTAGGGATGTTAATATTCACAGGGCACGCCGCCACACAGCGTGGGTTCTTACAATTCAAGCAACGTGTAGCCTCCAACGAAGCCTCCTCCCAGTTGTAGCCATAGCATACCTCCTCGAAATTTGTGGCACGCACCTTTGGGTCCTGTTCGCGTACTGCTACGCGTGGTATCTTATTCGCCATAACACTTACAATCTTTATGTTCGTGATTCTCTACTGCTGTTCTCTCCTGTGTGCGATACATAGCCTGACGACGCATAGCCTCGTCGAAGTCTACCTGGTGGCCATCAAACTCTGGGCCGTCAACACACGTAAAGAGGGTCTTACCACCTACCGACACACGGCAAGCGCCACACATACCTGTGCCATCCACCATCAAGGCGTTGAGCGACACTGTAGTCTGGAGATCCCAAGGCTTGGTAGCAAGACATACGAATTTCATCATAATCATAGGGCCGATACATACACACTCGTCGTACTTCTTGCCCTGCTTTACTACCAACTCCTCCAAGAGACCTGTTACCATACCCTTGTAGCCCTCCGAGCCATCGTCAGTAGCGATATGCACATTGGCAACCTTACGCATCTCATCGATGTAGATAAGCATACCCTTGTTCTTAGCGCCGATGATAACATCGCACTCCACACCCTGCTCGTGCAACCACTTTACCTGTGGGTATACCGGTGCAGTACCTACACCACCTGCCACGAAGATATACTTGCGAGCCTTGAGTTCCTCCTTTGGCATATGTATGAACTCCGATGGACGACCCAATGGACCTGCGAAGTCTGCCAAAGAGTCACCAACCTCCATAGCACAAATCTTCCTTGTTGAGAAACCGATGGTCTGGGTCACGATTGTCACAGTACCTGCCTCCACGTCGTAGTCGGCAATGGTGAGAGGAATACGCTCGCCACCCTCTTTGGTACGAACTATAACGAACTGTCCTGGCTTTGCAGAACGCGCTACACGCTCAGCGGCAATCTTCATCTCATAGATGTTTTCTGCCAACTTGCGTTTTTCTACAATTTTAAACATCTCTTTAGTTTATCTATTTAGTTGTGTAATCGTTGTGTGTCTCCTTGGTCAAAAGCCCCTACCACATAGGTATCGCCGTTATCTTTATGGTCTGCATCGGACGCAGAGGGTCGTTGGTGATAAGGCGTATGCGTGCCACGAACAACTCATCGGCATTGGCTATCTTACTACTATCCAGCGCAATATCCAACCACACACCATCCCCCGACGCTATCTCTCCGTCGTGCGACAGGCTGCACGCCACAGCCTCCGATGTGCTCTCGACACATCGCACCACAAGCGCCGAGCCACCGTTGTTCTCCAGCCTAAGTTTCTCGCGACATATGCTATTAAGGCAATTTACCTCCCCAAATTTAATAATATTTTTTGAAATATCGGCAATCGGCGCAGAAATATCACCCTGAGCGTTGAAATTATCCACCGCGATAACCTCCGTCGTGAGCCTATATCGCGCCCTCACACCATCCACCACAAGGTAAAACTCATCGCTGCGTGTGCCATACACCTCACCATCCTCGGGCAACGCATAACGTAGCAGGATGCTTCCTCGCTCCCCAGGTGCTATGCTTCGCGGCATATCGACCGTCAGTAACTCCGAACTATGGAGACTCTCCAACACAACACTCACCGCACTCTGCGACGTGTTGACATACTCTATACTCTCCTCGCTATGCCACCCCTGCTCGAGATATCCGAAGGCTCGCGATGTTGTCGACAGGCGCAAGCCACCACCCATATCAAAGGGATACAACTCATCCACCGTGCGCTCACGAGGCTCCACATAGCCCCTCACGCCCAATATCATTGGAGCATCGCAGTCCGACACCACCACCGCAACATCCCTCTCGAAGCGTCCCGGGCGATTCATAGGGTCAAACGACACCCCCACCCTGACACTTTGGTTGGGTTGTATCGCCTCACGGGGATAGTCGACGCTGGTGCATCCACACGATGTCTCAATTTTTAATATATATATAGGTATAGCGCCACCGTTCCTCGCCTCCACATATGCTGTTACCACACCTCCATCCTCGCTGATAGTGCCAAAATTGACACTCTCGGCAGAGAAAACAAGCGCCGATTGCGCCTGTTGAGCATAGGAAACCACACCAAAAAGGGCAAAAATTAGCGTTGCGACAACTTTTTTTAGCATCACTCCAAACATAGTTTTCAGTTAACAACACAAAGATAGCACATTTTTTCGATATTCTGAGCAAAAATTTTGCAACTTTTTTCATCCTTGTAACTCTCTGCATATCATAACGTTAACCTATACCACCCAAAAAAAGTGAAAAATTTCTTTAATTTTTTTTGCAGAAAAATTTGCAGATTAAAAAAAATGGTGTACCTTTGCACTCGCAATCGAAAAGATAACGGTTCTTTAAAAAATGCCTGAATAGCTCAGTCGGTTAGAGCACATGACTGTTAATCATGGGGTCCTAGGTTCAAGTCCTTGTTCAGGCGCTAAGTGCGAGCGACGCACAAACAAAGGTAGCGATAAGAGATGTTCGCGGTCTTGCTTCAGAGATGACGACAAGACTCTTAAGAAACTTATCAAAAGACCTTGCAGTCGCAAGCCTTACAAATAGGGAGTTTAGCTCAGCTGGTTCAGAGCATCTGCCTTACAAGCAGAGGGTCGGCGGTTCGAATCCGTCAACTCCCACTACCATAAGCCATCCGAATCCTCGGATGGTTTTTGTTTTTAGGGGTGTAAGACCT
>JAFOCZ010000008.1 GCA_017380955.1 Alistipes sp. | reverse complement strand
TTGTGTGGCGCGGAGTTACTGAGCAGCCTATGTTCTACCTGGCGCTCCTGGCCATAGTGCTCGGCGTGCAGTTGTTCCTTGCAGGATTCTTGGGCGAGATGATAAACCGCCGTGCTACGGAGCGTAACCACTACCTTATAGATAAAAGAATTGAAAAATAATTTAAAACGTAAATAACTATGATTCAACGTATTCAGTCACTCTATCTCTTACTTGCTGTGGCGCTTATGAGCGTCACGCTATTTGCTCCTATCGCAACCTTTGTTGTCGACAGTGGCGAGGTCTTCAACCTTACAGCATTCTCGCTAAAGAGCGAGTTGCAGTCGCAGTCGGCATTGTGGATGGGTATCCTTCTCTCGCTTGCTACGGCGTTGCCATTGGTGACTATCTTCTTCTTCAAGAATCGTATGCTTCAGGTGCGTTTGTGCGCAGTGGAGATTGTGTTGCTCCTCGGTTGCTTGGTGTTTATGGCTATCTACCTTTGGCTCTCGGGTGCTAATGCTTTGGAGGATGCAGTGGTGTTGCACCGTCAGTTTGGTTGGGCAGCCATTATGCCTATCGTAGCATTGGTGTTCACTGCGTTGGCAGCGCGTGCTACATTCAAGGATGAGGTTCTTGTACGTTCGTTGGATAGAATTCGATAGGCTATGCGAAGTTTCGAGACTAAGATACGTGTGGAGTATCACCACACCGATCAGATGGGCATTGTCCACCACTCCAACTATGTGAAGTTCTTCGAGGTGGCACGCACCGAGTGGCTTCGTGCCGCAGGGTTGACATATGCCGAGATGGAGCGCAGAGGTGTTATGATGCCTATTGTCGAGGTACAGGTGAAGTATCGTATGCCAGCATACTACGACGAACTTATCTCGGTCAGAGCCTTTGTCGACGATATGCCTATGGCGCGTATGACCTTCCGCTACGAGATTCGTGGCGAGGATGGTCGTGATATCGCATCGGGACTCACCACCCTCGGCTTCATCGACAAGGAGACCCGTCGCCCACACCGCGCCCCACAGTGGCTCTTGGAGGTGCTGGAGCACGAACTTAACGACTAAATGCTTGTGGCTATGATAAATAAGATTGTTGACTATCTGCGTCTTGTGAAATTCTCGCATACTATCTTTGCTATGCCTATGGCGCTTTTGGCATTCACCTATGCGTGGGTTACCACCTCGCCTGAGCAGCCATTGTGGGTGTTGCTTGTGCAGGTGGTGCTGTGTATGGTCTTTGCGCGTAATGTGGCTATGGGCTTCAACCGCTGGGCAGATAGGAAGATAGATGCCGAGAATCCTCGCACCGCAATGCGTGAGATTCCTGCGGGTAGGGTATCACCACGCGGCGCTGTGGTATTTGTCGTTGTAAATGCGGTGTTGTTCATCGCCGTTGCAGCATCTATCAACGCATTGTGCGGATGGTTGTCGCCTGTGGCTCTCGCCATTGTTATGTTCTATAGTTACTGCAAGCGCTTCACGGCTATGGCACATATAGTCCTCGGTATCTCGTTGGGCATCGCCCCTGTGGGTGCTACGATGGCGGTTACGGGTGCTGCACCTTTGGAGTGCTGGTTGTTGGCTTTGGTGGTGATGTCGTGGTGCGCAGGTTTCGATATCATCTATGCGCTTCAGGATGCGGAGTTCGACAGGGAGCGAGGTCTGCACTCCATTCCTTCGCACTTCTCAGCACGCACCTCGCTCCATATCAGCGCATTGCTCCATATGGCGAGCATCGCGCTATTGTTGTGGTATGCCTCGTTTCAGCCTCAGTCGTGGTTGTTGTATATGGGATGTGCGATGTTTGCAAGCATCGTGGCATCGGAGCACTATATCGTAACGCCAAAGCGTCAGCGAAATATAGGCATCGCCTTCGGCACGTTCAACGCCCTGGCGAGTGTGTCATTGGCGGTGTGCCTCATCGCTAATCTTCTTATCTACGCATAGTTATGTGGGTAGGTGCGGCCTTTCTCTCTGCATTCCTGCTGGGTTTGTATGATGTTGCCAAGAAGCGCTCGTTGTCCCACAATGCCGTAATCCCCGTATTGCTCCTAAATACGCTCTTCTCCACACTCCTCTTTCTGCCCGTAATCCTCGATGCGGAGTTGGGCTTTGGGCTCCTGGATGGCGGTGCGCTGGACTCGGAGTGCGGTGATTGGGGTGACCATATGCTTGTGGCACTCAAGGCTCTTATAACGCTATCGTCGTGGCTGTGTGGCTATTATGCTATCAAGCATCTCCCGCTTACCATCGTGGGCCCTGTAAACGCTATGCGCCCTGTTGTGGTGCTTGTGGGTGCTACGTTGCTCTTTGGCGAACGCCTAAATATGTGGCAATGGGGTGGTGTGCTTATCACCATTCTGTCGCTCTACCTCCTCAGCCGTGCTGGTAAGCGCGAGAGCATAGACTTCCGTAGCAACCGCTATGTGTGGGCACTGTTTATGGCGATGTTGCTCGGTGCGGTGAGTGGTCTTTATGATAAGTATATAATCTCGGGATATGACCTCCATCCGCTCTTTGTGCAGAGTTGGTTTGGTGTCTATCAGTTTGCTATGATGAGCGTTGTGGCTCTTGCGCTGTGGCTGCCACGCCGTGCTACGGAACGTTTCGAGTGGCGCTGGACAATACCCCTCATCACACTCTTTGTGTCGTGCGCCGACTTTTTCTACTACCACGCCCTCGCCGATGAGGAGGCTATGATTGCTGTGGTGTCTATGATTCGCCGCTCGTCGGTCATCGTAAGTTTCTTCTGTGGCGTGCTGCTCTTTGGCGAGCGCAATGTCCGCTCAAAGGTTATAGATTTAATACTTATCCTTATCGGAATGGTATTATTGGCAATAGGAAGCATATAAAAAACGGTAGTTTCGCTTGAAACTACCGTTTTTCTTTGGAGTGATGTTCTTAGAACAAATATCCTGTGTTGATATAGAACGCGCCCTTACCATCCTGGTTCTTGATGAATGGGTCGCTGCTGAACTTGCTAAGTGGCAAGCCATACTCAAATGCCACGATGAAGTTCTGATTCATAATGAAGCGCAAGCCACCACCAACGGTGATATGTGGGCGGTCTGCGGTGTGGTTACCCGAGAGCGCCATATACTCGTTATACTCCGCCTCTGCCTGGCTGCCCTTCTCGCCCTTGAACGACATATCGACGTTGCGGGTTACCATAGTACCATCGCTGAAGACGCTAAGTGCGAAAGATATATTCTGCTTCCACAACTGGAACGATACAAAGCGCCAGCGCAACTCAGCGTTGTACGACGCCACGTCGAGACCCTGCACACGGTTACGCATCAAGCCTCGTGTAGTGCGGTAGCCACCCATACCATCACGGTCGTAGTTAGAGCCCATCACGGTGATAAATGGCAATACGTAGTATGGAGCATCATTGCCGAAAGTACCTTCATAGTTGAGGCGATATGCAAAGGTGAGGATATCGTTCTTCACGATAGGCACATAGTGGCGGAATGTTGCAGAGTAGCGGTAGTATGGGTTTGTAGTGCCGAGCCACTTAGGAGCAATCATAGCGTGTGCCTCAGCCCAGATGCCGCGTGATGGCGCAGCCTCCTTATCGCGGGTGTCGAACAACAGACCCAAACGGAGTGTGCTGCTGAGACCTCCCCAAGCCTCCTCCTCGGAGATGATACCCCACTCACGGTACATATCGAAGATAGGCTTCTCATCCGCTGGGAATGCCTTGTAATCCTCCTTATTCTTGTTAATCTTATCGAGGTTTAGCGCCTGCTTGTTGTCGTAACCCTGCTTGATGTAACTGAGGTGATAACCAGCCTCCCAGAAGAACTTGTTATCCCAGATGTTACCCATAAAGTCGGTCTTGAACAGCAGTGCAAGGCGGTTAACGCGATACTTAGGGGTGTAGATAAAGTTATCCTTATTGCCCTTATCCTTACCCAATGCCACACGGTCAGCGTCGTAGTAGGACATATAGCCGTTGAAGCCATAGAAGTCCATCGCCTTGTCGTTGGTGAGGGTTATGGTAGATGCGAAGCGCACACCAGGAATCGAGAATTTGTTGTCGTAAGAGACTACAAACAACTGCGAGCCCTTGGTGAAGAACGATGCCTCGAAATACCACTTCTGACGTGGGTTAGGGTATGTAGAGCCATCGCCAAAGTCGAAGATGTTCAACAGCGCACCAAGTTGCAAACCCTTATCTGCGTCGAATGCCACAGCAGGCAGCGGACCATAGTTGTAACCGGTCTTGATAATCTCGCCCTGCTCGTTATATACAACCTCCTTCTTCGCCTTCTTGCTCTTAGTCTCAGCGGTCTCGCTATTATCCTGGGCGCTAAGTGCTAACGGCATACACAGCAACGTGGCTGCTAATAAGATATTACGAATCTTCATATTCTCAATTATTTAAACATTAGTCTGCGAATCTCGGCATACTTCTCTCTGAGAGCCTTGTTGCGCCACAACTTAGTCTCCGACACAAGGATGCGCACCAGGCGGTAAGCCTCGTGAACAAAGAGTGGCGAAGGAAGTATTGCCAGGGTAAGTATCAGCGCCGCGTACCAAGGAAGCACTGCATAGGCGATGATGGCGTATATAATCATAACTATTGGCCACACTACAAGGTTGATGATGAAACGCACCGAGTTGTGGAATGCCGAATCCTTGAACTTGCCATTCAGGAAGTTGCAGAGCAGCGTTACAGGAAGACTGCAGAGCGCCGTAAGGAGTGTGTATGGCAATAGGAGTATGAAGATGATGCTCTTGAGGATGCGCGAGAAGAGTGGGAATCGCACAGCCACAGACTTGAGGCTTATGTTCTCCTTCTTACGCATCTCCATAGCCTCGCGACCAAGGGTCATAAGACGCTCGGCACGCTCAGGGTTGTTCTGCTTCATCTCCTGAATCTGCTTAACGCTTAGGTTATTAGCAGCGAAGTAGCCCTCCATACCACGGAGTCGGCGATCCTGTTTCTTGAGGTACTTCTTTTGGCGCGATACCGATGCGGCGCACACCTCCAACGTAGCCTCGTAATCCTCGTCGTTAGGGATGTAGAATATTGAGTCACGCATACGCTCCTCGAGCATTCCACGCATAACGTTCATCTGCTCCTGAGGGTTTAGTGCGCTATTCTCGGCGAAGAAGTCACGCACGTTTATAGGGTCACCAATCTGCACACGCACCGTAGAGCGGAAACGGAAGAAGTTGCCGTAGCGGATGCCTATAGGCACGATGTAGAGAGGCTTCTCGGGCATCATCTCCTGAGCCTGGAAGGCGATGCGGAAGATACCCTTCGAGAGTGGCAATGTCGAGAACTTTGTCTGGTGCTGACCCTCGGGGAATATGCAGAATGGGATTCTGTCACGCAACACATCTACCGCCTTCTCGATGGTCTCGTTATTGCGCTTCACCTCGTCGATGCCATCACGCATTCGCATAATAGGCATAATCTTGAGGAACGTAAGAATCTTCGCAATCTTAGGATTCTTGAAGATGTCGGCACGTGCCACAAAGACCTTTGGTGACTGGTCCATCGCCAGGAGCACCATAGCATCCATCAGCGTGCCTGTGTGGTTAGGTGCATATATCACCGCACCATCCTTGGGAATGCGGTCACGACCTACGAAGCGAATCTCGCGGTATGATAGTTTTACCACCACGTCCACATAGTGGCGCAGGAAACTATACAACCAATCGTAATCCTGAATCTTACGTTGCTTTGCCATATATATATTATGTATTGGGGGTTGCTAAATCTTTGTATTACGGAATGTTGTGGCAACGCTCAAGCCTGATACGATATGCCAAACACCCCACAATGCTGTGATAATGACCATACCGCCATTCTGTGTCCATACTGCTGGGTCGAAAATCGCAGGGTTGAAGAGCAGTGCAAGGCCAAGACCCGAGTTCTGAATACCGGTCTCGATGGTGAGGCTTCGGCGGTCAGCAACTGCTACCTTTGCCAAGCGACCTGTGAAATAACCGGTGCTGAGTGCAGTTGCGTTGTGGATTATCACGACTATAAGGGCGCAGAGCACCGCTGCGTATACCACCCACTTCTGATCCAACGCTGTGAGCACCTGCGACAATGCCACTGCCACCATACCCATAAATAGCAGGATAGACATCCACTGTGTAGGCTTCATAAGACGCTTTGCGCCATTAGGGAAGTAGTGCGCGAAGAGCATACCGACAATGATTGGCAAACCG
>JAFOCZ010000107.1 GCA_017380955.1 Alistipes sp. | reverse complement strand
GCAGTTCCCCACTCCTCAGGAATGTTGTTCAACTTACGGTAGAGAATAGCGCGCTCGTTCATCCAAGAACCGAACACTGCGCAGATAGCACCCCACAACTGATCCCAAGCGCTTGTTGGGAAGTCCTTGCCGGTCTGTGCCTTGATAGCCTTCTTGAACTCTACTACGAGTTCCTTCAAATCCTCTGTAGTAAGGTCTGTATCGTTCTTAACACCGCGCTTCTCCTTCTGAGCGTCGATGATAACCTCGAATGGATCGTGATCCTCCTTAGACTGTGGCTTCATATCGAGAACTACGTCACCGTACATCTGTACGAAACGACGGTATGAATCCCAAGCAAAACGTGGGTTGCCAGAGAGTTTCGCCATAGCCTCTACAGCCTCGTCGTTCATACCGAGGTTAAGGATGGTATCCATCATACCTGGCATTGAAGCACGAGCACCAGAACGTACTGATACGAGAAGTGGGAGGTTTACATCGTTGAACTTACGACCTGTAAGATTCTCGATATTCTTGATTGCAGCCTCAACCTCTGGGCGCAACAACTCGATAACACGCTCCTTACCCTCCTTGTAATACTCTGAACAAGTGTCGGTAGTGATGGTGAATCCTGGAGGTACAGGAATACCAATCAAGTTCATCTCGGCAAGGTTAGCACCCTTACCGCCAAGCAACTCTCGCATCTTGCCATTACCCTCAGCCTCTTTGTTACCGAAGGTATAGACACGTTTTACATCTGCCATAATTGTCTATTTTATAATTAGTTAAAATGATTTTGTCTATGTTTTGCTATTCGTTTGCCCGGTTTAGGGTTGAATAGTTTACAAAAGTAAATAATATTTTTTAAAAAAGCAATTTTTTTATAAGCAAAAAGTAGACTAAACGCTTAAAAAATAGGTCTGTCCAACAGAATCGTTAGACAGACCCTTTACTTCGAAGTCGTATAACAAGAGTTAGTTTTAGGCGCACGAAGACCGAAAAACCGGAGTTTACTCGGCGTAAATGAGGATTTTAAGGTCGAGTGCAACGCCAAAATAACCTTGTTAGACGGCTTTACTTCTCAATCACGCCACTGCCAGCAACAACCTCCTCATCGTACCACGCAGCAAACTGCCCGGCTGTGATACCTCGCTGTGGCTCGTCGAAAAGGATATACAATCCATCCTCCTCCATAATAAGTTCTGCACTCTGGAGCGGCTGGCGGTAGCGTATGCGCACCATATATCTGCGGCGCTCGCCAACGTGCATAACATCCGCAGGGTCTACCCAATGAATCTCCTCGGGGAGTATGCGTAGCGCCTTGCGATGGAGTCCTGGGTGGCTATCGCCCTCGCCAACATACACCACATTATCCTTAACGTCGGTGCCTATGACAAACAACGACTCCTTACGTCCTCCGATGCCTAAACCCTTACGCTGACCGATGGTGTAGAAGTGTGCACCCTGGTGTGTGCCAATCTTCTTGCCATCACGCACCGTGAGACGATATGGCTCGCTGAGAGCCTTATAGTCATCAGCCTCGCAATATGCTGCGAAACGTGGTGAGTGGGGTAGTATTTCGTGGATATTTCCCTCCTTAGCAGCGAGTTTCTGCTGTAGGAATACCGGCAAATCTACCTTTCCTACGAAGCATATTCCCTGCGAATCCTTACGTTTGGCGGTGGCAAGTTTCTGCTCCTCGGCGATACGTCTAACCTCGGGCTTTAGCAACTCACCGATGGGGAACATTGCGTATGACAACTGCTCCTGGGTGAGTTGGCAGAGAAAGTAACTCTGGTCCTTATTGGGGTCGCTGCCCGCCAATAGTCTGTAGTGCGTAACACCCTCGCTATCAACAAACTCGTCGCGACGACAGTAGTGACCTGTTGCCACGCGCTCAGCGCCAAGTTTCAGCGCCTCCTTTAGGAATACATCGAACTTTATCTCGCGGTTGCACAATACATCGGGATTTGGTGTACGTCCCATCTCATACTCCGAGAACATATACTCCACAACCCTTTTGCGGTACTCCTCCGAGAGGTCCACATAATGGAACTCTATGTCGAGACGCTTTGCCACCAACTCCGCAAACACCTGGTCGTCATACCAGGGGCAATCACCCTCAAGTGTGCCTGTGGTGTCGTGCCAATTGCGCATAAAGAGTCCTATCACCTCGTGACCCTGCTCCTTCAGAAGGTAAGCAGCCACCGAGGAGTCGACGCCTCCCGAGAGTCCTACAACAACGCGCATAATACTCTTTGTTGTAAATTATCGTATCAACTGCATAAACTCGTCACGGGTACGAGGGTCTGAAAGGAATACGCCCGTAAATGCCGAAGTAGAGGTCACAGAGCGCTGCTTCTCAACACCACGCATCTGCATACAGGTGTGGCTCGCCTCAATAACTACCGCTACGCCAAGTGGGTTGAGTGCCTGCTGGATGCAGTCACGAATCTGCACCGTGAGGCGCTCCTGCACCTGGAGACGGCGTGCGAAACACTCCACAACACGAGCAATCTTCGACAGACCGGTGATGTGACCATTAGGGATATATGCCACGTGGGCCTTGCCGATGAATGGTAGCATATGGTGCTCGCATACCGAGAACAACTCGATATCCTTCACCAATACCATCTGCTGGTACTCCTCCTTGAAAATCGCTGAGCGGAGAATCTCGATAGGATCCTGAGAATAACCTTTGGTGATGAACGACATAGCCTTTGCCACGCGCTCAGGAGTCTTTAGCAAGCCCTCACGGTCGGGGTCTTCGCCAAGCAGACGCAATATCTCACGATAGTGCACCATCAACTGCTCAATCTTCTCCTGGTTGTATATATCCTCTCGTCTATAGTTTGTTAATTCATTCATATAGTTGTCTTATATATTTATTATCAAGCAAAAGTAGATAAATAAACGCTAATCTGCAAATCCTGGTCTAAATTTCCTATTATTCGGCATTCGCAGGAAGGGTGAAGAGTATGATATTCTCCTCGTTGAGACGTATCTTCAGCCAGTTCTCCAACTTTGTGTGAGTGTCGTTGTCGATGCTCTCGGTGGTGCGCACAACGACAATCATAGATAGTGTTGTGCTGTCGTTCTTCTCTGTGAGAACACTCTCGCCGCGTGTTATATGTACCTCGCTGATAGCGGGGTAGTTATTCGCAATTTCGCGTGTTAACTGACGATAAGGTATTCTATTGTCCTCGTATGTCTTGAGTTCGGTTTGCAGACGCTTAATCTCCTTATCGCGCGTGTCAATCTCCACATCCATACGGTCGTAGATACCCTTAACCATCTCTATCTCGTCAATGTCCTCGGTGGCGGTGTTATTGGTGAGGATTATAGACTCGCGCTTAATGTCATACTTCTCTGCGGTCTCGTATATCAACGCCTTGGTATCATCATCCAAAGCCTCACCCACGAAGAATAACTCTACAGTGGAGTTATCGGCGTGGTCAATCTTATAATCGTAGATGATGCTCTTGCCGTAATTCTTCGAGTGTTTCACGAATGCCGAGGCGTTCATCTCGAAGTTATTCTGCTGGATGAGAATTACTGCTGACCAGATGCTTGGTACGATAAACAACACTATGAGCAATGTGACAAAACGCTTTGTCTTGCGACCAGTGTCCACATCCTTAAACTCCTTCTGTCGGAACTCAAAATACTTGACGCTCAGATATGTGGCAAGCATAATAAAGAGACAGTTGATGAAGAAAAGGTATAACGCACCAAAGAAATAGCCAATGTTTCCACTTGCCAAACTAAATCCTGCGGTGCACAATGGTGGCATCAGCGCTGTGGCAATGGCTACACCAGAGAATACCGTGCCTTTATCCTTTCGGCATTGCTCCAATATTCCTGCAAAACCACCGAATAGCGCAATGAGAACATCGTATATCGTAGGGTTAGTTCGTGCTAACAACTCTGTTGGATTACTAAGGCTCAGTGGCGTAATCATAAAGTAGAGAAATGACGCAGTGAGACTAATGATGACCATCACAAGGAGATTCTTACCCGATGATTTCATTAACTCCACATC
>JAFOCZ010000106.1 GCA_017380955.1 Alistipes sp. | reverse complement strand
TTGATGGGGAATTACCCATAACTACCCATCTCTACCCATAACTACCCATAACTCCCCATCCCAAATCGCCCCAACGGGGCGACCCATTACTAATTACTAATTACTCATTACTAATTAATATATACCTTACTTTTCACTTTTCCCTTTTCACTTTTCACTTCCTCGTGTAGTGGTGTCTGCGTTTGCGGAGTTTCATCTTGGTGCGGTAGTCGTCGACCTTACGCCATATGCCCCATACGAGCAATAGTGTGAAGAAGACGATGATACCAACAAGCATCCCCACCGACAGGTTATCACCCTTCACTCTGCTCCACATCTCGAGCATCTTATCGGTGCGGTCTCCCGAGTCGTGCATAACACCCGAGCGTGCTATGACGCTGCGGTCGGGGAACAACACAGGGTCTGCCACCACAGCCTCCGAGCCCTCCAAAGGCTCACCATCCTCGCCCACGAAGAAGTAACTGAGGTCACACACCTCGGGATCGGAGTAGCACAACTCCTCCAAGGAGTCGTATACCTCCTCGGTAGCAACCACACTTACATATCCCGTAGCATCCATATTGCGGATGGCGTTATCGGGCATACACATATAGTCGATGAAGTATCGTGCAGCACGCTCATTACGCGCATACTTAGGTATCACCCAGCCATCAAACCACACGATGCTACCCTCCTTAGGCACCTCGTAGCCGAGGTCTACACCCACCTCACGCGCCTCGTCGATAGCCCACACAGCATCGCCGCTCCACATAAGGTTTATCCACGCCTTCTCCTGCGTCATCATCTCCTTGCCGAAGTCTGCCTCCCAGCCCGCTACGAGTTCCTTCATACGCTTCAGATATCCCTCCACAAGGGCTATAGACTCATCCGAAGAGTCGTACATAAGGGTGTGTATGGTATCTATGTCGAGGCACTCATCCTCACCCAGCACACCACTCTCACGAGCCTCGAGGGTCTTGGCATATATGAGGATTGGCGAGTATACATCGCGGAAGGCATCCTTGACGAAAATCTTATCCTGCAAGCGGTCGTCGAACATCAGCGCCCACGACTGCGCCTCCTCGCGTGTTACATATGCCTTGTTGTAGAGGATTCCCGTAGTACCCCACATATATCCCACAGCATAGTGGTTGGGGTCTACGCCCTCGGGGGCTTCGAGAAGCGAGAACTGCTCCTTGATATATGGTGATACGCAGCCGAAGTAGTTGATACCCTTGGCGTTAATCTCCGCCTCGAACTCGGGCGTGAGGATTGGCTTCACCAACTCGTTGCGCATCATACGCTCTATGATATACTCCGAGGGGCACACCACGTCGAAGTCCGCCTCGCCATTCTCAATCTTGGCAAGCATAACCTCGTTGATGTCGAAGGTCTGGTATATAACCTCCACCTCCTCGCCAGTCTGCTCTGCGTACCACGCCTCAAACTCGGGGATAAGGTCCTCGTCGATGTAGTCACCCCAGTTGTAAACCTTGAGGATGTTGCTACGACCATCGTCGCAGCCCACCATAGCGACGGCGATAACCACCATCGCCACGCTACGCACTATATTATATAAGTATCGCATTATCGTCTTACGGTTTTAGCGTTTATCTTCTGCGCCTCCTCGGCCTGGCGTGCCTGACGGCGTGCGCGGATGTTCACAACCACCAACAACACCAACACAACCACTAAGATGATTGTCGACAAGGCTCTCAACTCGGGCGTTAGACCACCCTTTCGTGCATCAGCATATATGTATGTCGAGAGGGTCTCGAGGCCGTTGGTGCCGTTTGTGAAGATTGTGACGGCAAAGTCATCGATAGACAACGTGAACGCCAGGATAAATCCCGATATCATACCCGGACGTATCTCAGGGATTATAACCCTGCGCATAGCCTGCATCGGCGTAGCACCGAGGTCCAATGCCGCCTCGTAGATGTTAGGATTCATCTGCATAAGGCGTGGCATAACGCTCAGCACCACATATGGCGTGCAGAATGTTATATGCGCCAGGATTACCGTTGTATAACCCTGTGTTATGCCCAACGATATGAACAACAGGAACAACGAGATACCTGTGATGATATCGGGGTTAAGGATAGGGATGTTATTCACGAAGTTGACAACCTTACGCTTGCCATAGCGCAGGTCGTTGATGCCAATAGCGGCCACCGTACCCAGCAGCGTCGACACCGTTGCTGCCACAAGGGCTATGATAAACGTATTCTGTATGGCATCTATGAGTGAGTTGTTCACGCCACCTGAGAATAGCGATGCGTACAACTCCGTAGAGAATCCTGTCCAGTTACCGAGCACCTTCGACTCCGTAAACGAGAATATTGCTATGATTGCTATCGGCGCATAGAGCATCACCAGCAACAGGATTAGGTATATGTGTGATAGACGTTTCATCAATTAGTAATGAGTAATTAGTAATGAGTAATTAGTAATTAGTAATGGGGTCATCTCTTCGAGATGATTTTGAGACTCGACTATGTCATTCTGAGCGGAACGAAGTGTAGTCGAAGAATCTCCTCGCTATGTCTGATTGCGTAATTTGTTCAATATCTTGCACGAGCTGTGTCGGAGAGTTTTGTTCAAGATGCTTTTTAATTCTTAATACCTTCAAATATTATATTGTCTTTGAAAATATCTGCACCCTCATTAACCATTATTTCTAATACTGTCTTTGCGCTAAACATACCTACTAATACACCATCAGCTAATATCGGAATATACTTATAGCAATCATAGCA
>JAFOCZ010000105.1 GCA_017380955.1 Alistipes sp. | reverse complement strand
ATCTTCTCTCGTAACGATGCAAAAGTAAAGATTAACGGCGTTGAGTGCCAGTTGTAATATTACATTTGCTTAACACTAAGCAGCACCTTTCGGGGTGCTGCTTTTTTTGTTTTTTTTGAGAGATGGGGAGCGTGTATGTAATTCTGAACGGAACGTAGTGAAGGTGAAGAATCAACTCGCTGGGCGCACGTTGTCAGCGGTGTATATAACGAGGAGATCCCTCGGCAGGCTCGGGATGACATTTTGTGTTTCCGGGACTATGGGGAGTTATGGGGAATTTTGGGGAGTTACCCATCAATACCTATTAGTCCCTATAAATACCCATCACTAAATCGCTCCAACGGAGCGACACATTACTAATTAATCATTACTCATTGGAAACGTTATGTTTCCCTTTATCCTCTCAAGTCCTGCGCGAGGCATTGCCGTGGTGCCGGCCATTGCCTCAAACTCCGTGTCGCTCATAGCAAGCCACGCCGCAGCATCCAGCGCTGTAGGGTCGAAGAGTGGATCGAAGAGTGGGTTGCGGTGCTCGGGGGCGTGGCGGTTGAAGGGGCAGACACTCTGGCAGGCATCGCAGCCATATATCCAGCCATCGAGGGTTATAGGCGTCTCGGAGCCCTCGCGCTCTATGGTGCGACACGATATGCAGCGGTGGGTGTTGATAGTTCTATCGTCGGAAATAGCGCCATTGGGGCATGCCTCAACGCAACGACGACACGTGCCACAGCCCACGCCTGTCATAGGTGTGTCGTAGCCATCGACATCCTCGCTAATGAACAACTCACCGAGGTGCATCATAGAACCGAGACGTGGATTTACGACCAACGTGTTACGCCCTATCCACCCCAATCCTGCGCGCACCGCGAGGCTCTTCTCGGCTACGGGTGCAGAGTCGGTGAAGGCACGAAAACGCATCTCGGGAGCATACTCCGCAAGGCGCTGTGCCACACGCCCAAGCATAGTCTTGATAGTCACGTGGTAGTCGCGGGCAAGGGCATATGATGCGATTTTTGTGCGACAGTCCTCCGCATAGCCCCTGCTATAGGGCGATAGATACGAAACAGCACAAACAACGACACTGCGACAACCCTCGACCAAAAGCGACGGGTCGAAGCGTTTTTCGACATTGCGTTCGAGGTACGACAGCGAGGAGTGTGAGCCCTGCAACAGCCACTCGCTGAACTTGTTACGCTCGGCAAGCATAGCCTCGGCAGGCACAACACCGACAAGATCGAAGCCCTCCCCCAGGGCGGCGTTTATAATGAGATTTCGCGGTATCATTGAAAATTATTTTATGGCAAAATTAGCAAATTTTAATAAATTATTGGTATCTTGCACCCGATTTGTATAGTAATCATTTACTAAAATTTTTTAATTATGACTTTTAACACTCTTTACGAAATCGTTAAGCATAGTGTCAAGAAGTTCGCAAACCGCATAGCATTCTCAATGATTGGCGGCGAGGATGTGTCATACAAGGAGGTTGGTGAGCGTGTCGACAAGGTGCAGAAGATGCTCCTTAACGCTGGCGTAGGCGCTGGCGATAAGGTCGTAATATTGAGTAGCAGTATGCCCAACTGGGGCGTTTCGTACTTCGCAGTGACATCTGCAGGCATGGTTGCTGTGCCTATTCTCCCCGACTTCACAGGCGCAGAGTTGGATCTCATCATCGAGCACTCGGAGGCTAAGGCAATCCTCGTTTCCGACAAACTCTACACCAAACTCTCGAAGGCTACCGTCGAGAAGATGAATATCGTGATCCGCACCAAGGGTCTCAACATCATCTCGCAGCGCGTGGAGGAGAGAGCCGAGGCTAAGATTCCACAGCCTGAGGATTTGGCTGTTATCATCTACACCTCGGGTACTACATCGAAGCCTAAGGGCGTGATGCTCTCGCACTACAACATCGCAGCGCAGACAACAATCATCCCACCACTCTTCGACTACAACGAGAATGACGTATTGCTCTCTATTTTGCCTTTGGCACACACCTATGAGTGTACGCTCGGTATGATCTACCCATTCTCGCGCGGCGCACGCATCCACTACCTCGACCGACCACCTACCGCATCGGCACTTATGCCAGCGCTGACAGCGGTACGCCCTACGGTTATCGCCTCTGTGCCTCTCATTATGGAGAAGATATACCGTGGCAAGATTCTCCCTACGTTCCAGAAGAACGCCGTGTTGCGCAAGTTGTACGGCTGGGACTGGTCGCGTAAGTTGCTGCATAAGGTGGCAGGTGCGCAGTTGAAGAAGATCTTCGGTGGCCGTATGCGCTTCTTCGCTATTGGCGGTGCGAAGTTCGACTCTGATGCTGAGCGCTTCTTGCACGAGGGTGGTTTCCCTTATGGTATCGGCTATGGCCTTACCGAGACTGCCCCACTTTTGGCAGGTGCTACAACAGATATGACACGCATTGGCTCTACAGGCCCTGCGTTGCCCGCGGTGCAGATACGCCTCGACAACATCAACCCTGAGACTAAGCAGGGTGAGATTGTGGCAAAAACCCCTTGCTGTATGATGGGTTACTACAAGAATGAGGCTGCTACACGCGAGGCCTTCACCGAGGATGGATGGTTCCGCACCGGAGACCTCGGCTACATCTCCGAGGATGGCTGGATATATATCAAGGGTCGTCTGAAGAATATGATCGTGGGCCCTTCGGGTGAGAACATCTACCCCGAGGATATCGAGGAGGTACTCAACAGCAACCGCTTTGTTGCCGAGTCTGTTGTTACGGAGGAGGATGGCAAACTTATTGCCCTTGTACACTTCGACACCTCAGCCCTGGAGGAGGCATACGACGAGTTTAAGCATAAGGTTGCTGTGAACTCGGAGCAGGTGCAACTCAAGATGGAGGAGATCAAGCGCGAGGTCTTGGAGTATGTGAACTCTAAGGTTAACCGCTTCTCGAAAATTACCAAGGTCGTAGACAACGAGGGTGAGTTCGAGAAGACTCCTACGAAGAAGATTCGCCGCTATAACCTCGGTCGCAAGAAGAGCGACAAAGGCGACGTTTCACAGGATAAGTAGCATCAAGATGTACTAATCTGCAGACTTTTTGTAGGAAAACATCATTTTTTCCTGCAAAAAGTTTGCAGATTCAAAAATCTTATGTACTTTTGTGCGCTCATAAAATGAGTAGGGTTTATTAATTGCTGTTGTAGCTCAGTGGTAGAGCACTTCCTTGGTAAGGAAGAGGTCGTGAGTTCAAGCCTCATCAACAGCTCGAAGCGAGAGGTTTAGCCTTATGGTTGAACCTCTCGATTTGTTTTTGTGAATAGATGGACTGACGACCTCTTAAGCCCTCCTTATCAAAGGAGGGTTTGGGTGGATTGTAAACATAACCCTACGGGTGCGTCAGCATCCGTCAGTTCAAGCCTGAGCAGCAAAATGCGCGCATTTATGCTGCATTTTCACATCCACATTCCCCCTAAATCCCCCTTTAAGTTCACTACGCTCCTCTTCGTTGCTACGGCTCGGCATAACAAGTAAACTTGTTCTGCTCTCACCTTAATCGCAACGCTCGACTCCACTACGTTCCACTCAGAATGACATAGTGTGTTTCTATTATCGCCTCGCAGAGGCGACAAGATTACTAATTACTAATTCCTCATTACTAACTAAATAGAGCGACCAAGAGGTCGCTCTATTCATACTATATCTACGGTCTACTACAACTCCTCGAGGCGCTGGAGCAGCGGTGTAAAGTCGGAATGGGCATCGGCAAACTCATCATAAGAGTGCTCCGAATCTCCTGCCTCAGGGACATCAGAGACATACTTAACAGCCACAACAGGGATGTTGTCGTACAACTCCGCAACCTGGCATATCGCAGCAATCTCCATATCGAAGAGTCCACACTCCACGCCAAAGCGGCTCTTAATCTCGCTGACTATATCGGCATTCACAAATGAGTCACCCGTAAAGACTGTCTCGGCATCTGTGCCACGCAGGGCACGAGGGTCGGTAATCTCGGGGCAGAAGTTCTCGGGGATGATGGCATCGTGGTGTATGGCGCGCGATGGCATAACGATATCTCCCTGCTTGCGACCAAGCGCAGCAGCAGCAAAGCCCACAACAGCCAACATATCATAAGGCTCGGTGGCAAGGGTCAGCGCACGCGCAACACCTGCCGAGGAGAGAGCCTTGCCGATACCTACCTCCACAAGGTCGTAGTGATGCTTCAACGACTGAGCATTATCCAGAGCATAGCGCATAGCGCGGTACTCACGCGATGTAGGCGCACAAATAAGCACTCGCATACTACCACCACTTCTCATAAACGCTCGCGATGCCCAACTCTGCGGCCTCGGTAGCGGTGAACAACGTACGCATATACTCTGCCATAGCGGCATTTGTGGTGCTGATGGCATAGAGGCCTGGGTTACCACACTGAATCTCGTTGAGACCCACGATGTCGCTTGCCGACTTCAGAGGGAACACACGCTTGTAGACACCAGCCAACGCCATACGCACATCCTCAGCCTCTACATCCTGCATTGTAGAGAGGTAGAAGCCTGTCTTGCAACCCATAGGGCAGAACGACACTATAGACTTACCAATCTTCTCGTCGAGACGAAGGTAGTAGGCCATAAGGTGCTCTATGGTGTGCACCTCGCCAGAGCCGAGAGGTGCGTGGGCCATAGGTGCGCGGAATCGCAAATCCCAAGAACGCACCTGATAGGTGTCGTTGATGGCATATACAGAACGAAGGTAGAGACCTGCATCCAAAGTGCGGTGATCTACATCGAATGATGAAACAATATTCTTCTCCATAATTTCGAATAATTAATTATAGCGCAAAGATACGCATTTTCTACTAAATTCGTATCTTTGTCTGAAATTTAATGGTATGAATAAGAATCAGATATCAGCAATCGCAAACGAGCGCATAGTATTCCTCGACTACCTGAGGGTCGTGGCGTGCTTTATGGTGATCCTCGTGCATAGCATCGAGCCCTTCTACCTCGGTGGCGAGGGAACATTTGTTGCGACGCTCAGCGATGCACGCTGGGTGACACTCCTCGACTCGGCATTGCGCTGTGCCGTGCCACTATTTGTGATGACATCGAGTTATCTGCTAATCCCCGTCAAGGGCGATGGCATAGAGTTCCTGAAACGCCGTGCACAGCGTGTGGCGATACCCTTTATTGTGTGGTCGTTGTTGTATGCCATAGTGCCGATGTGGGGCTCGGGTGGCGATGTTGACATAGCGGGCAACCTATCTCGACTCTCGCTGAACTATATGCCACAGGCGGGACACTTGTGGTTTGTATATATGCTTCTTGGCCTCTACATCATAATGCCCATAATATCGCCGTGGCTCGAGCAGGTGTCCAAGCGCGGTGAGAGGTGGTTTATAGCCATATGGTTGCTATCCACCGCTGTGCCATTCCTGAGGTTGGCAGCAAGCCGCAACGGCGCAGAGGAGATATGGGGCGAGGCGAGTTGGAATGAGTTCGGAATATTGTACTACACGAGCGGTTTCATAGGCTATGTTGTTGTGGCACACTACATTCGCAAATATATAGACTGGAGCGCCAAGAAGACCTTTGCCATAGCATTGCCAATGTTTGTTTTGGGCTATATCATCGTGGCACTACCCTTCTACCAGCAACTTGGCGATGACTACCCAATAAGTGGCGGCATAGAGTTGGCCATAGCGTGGGAGCGCAGTTGGTGTTTCGCCACCACAGGCGTGGCACTCACCGCCATAGCAACATTCCTGATGTTCAAACTCATAAAGCAACCCTGCCGCATATACCCTCTCTTTGCCGAGTTGTCAAGGTTGAGTTATGGCATCTACCTTATGCATATCTTTGTGCTTGTTGCGGTGTTCGACATAGTGTCGCAATGGGGATTGGCAACACCTTTGGTTATGGTCATCACGGCGGCGCTGACATTCTGCATATCAGCCCTCCTGACACGCATCATAGCACTATTGCCCAAGAGTAAATTTTTGATTGGATAGTATGAAATTCCGTACCGAGATAGATATAAAGCCGTGGAGCGAACCTATAGACTACAGCCATAACATCGTATGTCTGGGGTCGTGCTTCGCAACAAACATTGCCGAGGAGTTGTCGCGCCGTAAGTTCCGCGTTGTGGCATTCCCAACAGGCATACTCTTCAACCCTGCATCCATAGCGCAGTCTATGCGCCAGATGGTGGCAATGCAGACGCCTAATGCTGAGGAACTTATGGATGTAGAGGGCAGATATGTACACTATAACTTTCACTCTGCCTTAGGTCGCGACACACGCGAGGATACTATAACCACGATAGGCACTGCGCTGCAGCGTGGTAAGGAGGCGTTAGAGAGCGCCGATATGGTTATCGTAACGCTCGGCACTGCGTGGGTATATCGTCTTGCCGATGGTGGCGCGGTGGTGGCAAACTGCCATAAGCAGCCACAGCGACTATTTCGCCGTGAGTTGCTCACCGTCGAGGAGTGCGTGGCGCAGTTGGAGGAGATAGTAGCCTTAGCACCACGCCGTGTGCTCTTCACCGTGAGCCCTGTGCGCCACGTTGGCGAAGGTTTGGAGGATAACTCGCTATCGAAGGCTATACTCCGCGTGGCTGTGGACATCGTATGTCGCCGTAATGCGGTGCGTGTGGCATACTTCCCATCCTACGAGATACTCATCGACGACCTTCGTGACTACCGCTTCTATGCCGAGGATTTGGCGCACCCCTCGCGTCAGGCTGTGGAGTATATCGTAGAGAAGTTCTGCGACGCGGCGCTATCGCCAAAGACCAAGACCACAATGGCAAAGGTGGAGGGCATAGTGCGCGCCGTAAACCATCGCCCTAACAACCCTCGCAGCGAGGCATACCGCACATTCTGCAAGGCGCAGTTGAGAGCCATAGCCGAGATTGAGGGCGTAGATTTATCGGAAGAAAAGAGGGCTATGGAGCAAATGTTACAAATAAATTTGTAACTTTGCGGCTTAAAATATGGTTATGACAACAATTTTCAGACGCTATGGTCTTCTGACCACACTCCTCATACTCCTCTCTGCGACGATGCTTCGTGCCGCAGAGCCTCAGTTGGTGGTAAACATCATCGTTGGCTCTATGCGCCACAACGACATAGAGCGCTACAACGACAACCTCACCGACGGAGGTTTCCGACGCCTGGCAGAGGGTGGAGCATACTACACCAATGCCTACTACGACTTCGCCCTTACATCCACCGCCGCAGGTCTCGCGACATTTGCCACAGGAACACAACCCTCGGTGCACGGCGCTATAGGCGAGGAGTGGTGGAACTATGTGGACTCATCGCGCGCTACGCTCATAGGCGATAACAAGTCACACCCTGTGCCCTTCAGCACTGGTGCAGGCAGCGTGTCGCCACATCGTCTCTCAGCACCTACGGTGTGCGATATGGCGAAGACAGCGGACACCAATAGCAAGTGCTACACCGTGGCGTTAGACCCTCTCTCGGCGATACTCCTAACGGGTCGCAATGGCGTAGGATTTTGGCCCGAGAACAACAAGACACATTGGACAACATCTTCGGCATATCTGCACACCACACCTGAGTGGGTGGCGGAGTATAACCGCAATGGCAACAACGCTATGTATATGCTCAAGCGCTGGACACCAATATGCCCCGCTGCGTCGTACCTAAACAGCGAGGTGGCAGTGATAGAGGATATCAAAAACAAGAGCACTAAGTTGCTCACCGACATACACCACCGCCTGGGTAACTCAGCCATCGACGATATGCGCTACAGCCCTGCGGGAAATACCATACTCCTGGAGTTTGCTTCGACACTCATAGCCCAGGAGCGCCTTGGTGCGGACTCCGCGCCCGACATCCTGAACATATGCCTCGACACCTCGCGATATATAGCCTCGGCGTATGGCCCAGAGTCTATGGAGTACGAGGATATGCTCTACCGCCTCGACAGAGACCTCGCCGAGTTCCTGACATATCTCTATGCTCAGGTGGACGACCCACAAAAGATTGTTGTGGTGCTCACCGCAGACCACGGCACATCACCATCCTATAACCCTATAGGTGGCAAGCACCGCGAGCGCTTCAACGTGCGACAGATGGAGGTTATAGTAAATGCCTTCCTCGGTGCGAGATATGGCTCGGAGAACTATGTGCTGGGCTTCGCGAACAACGCCATATACCTCAATCACCAGACCATCCTCGAGAAACGTCTATCGCTGGAGAGCATCCGCGAGGAGGTGGCAACATTCCTGTTGCAGTTGCGTGGTGTGGCAACGGCAATCTCGGCATCGTCATTGCGCAATACATCGTTTGCTGATGGTCGCACAAGACTCCTGCAGCAAAGTTTCTATGCCACACGCTCGGGAGATGTTGTGGTGGACTTTATGCCAGGATGGATAATCGAGGATAGCGCCACACGCTCGGCATCCGACGCAGGATATAACTACGACCGTAAGGTGCCACTCATAATATATGGCACTGCGGCAAAGGGACGTTATGACAAGGCTGTGAGCATCGTGGAGGTGGCACCTACGATAACCGCCCTGCTCGACATAGAGCAGCCCTGGGCATCTACGGCAAACCCTCTCAAGGAGTGTATAACAACAAAATAGATTAATAATACCAAACAATATGAATAACGACAAGATACAAAACGAGATTATCGACGAGTTCTCGATGTTCGACGACTGGTTGGATAAGTATGACTACCTCATAAGCCTCAGCGAGTCGCTGCCTATGATAGATGCTGCAAAGCGCACCGATAAGTACCTCATAGAGGGCTGTCAGTCACGAGTATGGGTTAGTTCGGAGTACCGCGAGGGTAAGGTGTACTACTCGGCTGATAGCGATGCCATAATCACCAAGGGCATCATAGCACTGCTCATTCGTGTTATGAATGGCCGTAGCGCCGAGGAGTTGACAAACATAGACCTCTACTTTGTGGATGCTATAGGTCTCGGCGAAAACCTCTCGCCAACACGTAGCAACGGACTGAGAGCGATGATAGCGCAGATGAAACTCGATGCGCTGGTATACACACAACAGAAATAACGATAACAACAAAACATAAGTGAAAATGTCACCAGAAGAGATACTTGGCGTTGAGAAAAACATAGTTCTCACCCTCAAAAATATCTATGACCCTGAGATTCCCGTAAACATCTACGACTTGGGACTTATCTACGAGATAAACTTCGAGCCCTCGGGAACTGCAGATATCATTATGACCCTCACAGCCCCCAACTGCCCTATGGCCGACCAACTATTGCAGGATATACACCGCGAGGTTAGCAAGGTTGCAGGCGTGGAGCGCGTGAACATCACCCTTACGTTCGAGCCTCAGTGGGATAAGTCTATGATGTCCGAGGAGGCACTCATAGAGTTAAACCTTTTCTAAGGATAGGAGATGCTGCGCGACGAGGAGATAACCCTCGAGAGACTTATCGAGGGACGTAGCACCGGGCTCTGCTATAGCCTTATAGCAGGGCTCGATGCTATAGACCTTAGTATGATGTTCAAAGACCTGTGCATAGAGCGCCTAAACCGCAAGGCACGAGAGATAGAGATGCGCTATGAGCAGGGTGGCTGCAACTGGTCACAGACGGCATATAGTTTCATTATGTACTACCTCCTCGGCAAGGCTAACCGCACGGCGTCGCAGCGCCTTACCTCCATCGTGCCACATACCCTCCTTATGCGCGAGAATAGCGCTTTGCATAAGATTGAGGCACTGCTGCTTGGTGGCGCAGGACTCCTCGACATCTTTAGTGACAGTTTTGCCGAGCCTATAAAGACGGAGTTTCAGCACCTGGCGGCGAAGTATAGCATAACGCCTCTTAGCGCTGATGAGTGGCAACTCTCGGGCATACACCTCAATAACCACCCTGCGCTGCGCCTGGCACAAATCGCTGCGTGCATACATAACAATACTATATCTATAAGCAGCATCGCAGGATGTAAGAGTGATAAGGATGTGCATAAGATGTTCAGTTGCGCAGCCTCGGACTATTGGGTAGATGCGCTGTCACGCCATAACCACGACCGTAGCATATCGTCGAAGGTAGGTAGCGTTATGAGCAAGATTATCGCCATCAACGCCATAGCACCGCTGCTCTACACCTATAGCAACTACGTTGAGTCATACACAATCAACGAGAAGGCCCTCGACATCCTCTACGACTCATCAGCCGAGGATAACACCTACATCCGCAAGTGGCACACGTTTAAGCCTATCGCCACCGACGCCTTCTCAAGCCAGGCATTGATACAACTCTCAACGGAGTATTGCAAACGTGGTCGTTGCCACGAATGCCCTCTCTCTCGCCAACTCCTCCACCCCCGCAAACCCCGCCCCTAATCGGGCAACACAACTATCGCGTAATGCAAAATACAGATTTATACACCAAAGGGTACCACGTCGGTACCCTTTTGGTTTACCACATAAAAAAGAAGGGCGAAACAAAAGTTCCACCCTGAATGTTTTCACAACGGAATAATCCTTATTGTGATT
>JAFOCZ010000104.1 GCA_017380955.1 Alistipes sp. | reverse complement strand
CGCCACATAGTTGCACGAGCCCACAAACTTCTGCCATATACGCATATAGTTCCACGCCAGGACAAAGAGGAATGGGAATGCCACGAAGTAGCCTAATGCACACCAGAAACCCAAGAACACCCACAGCAACACCGTAGGCACGATGAGGCATAGCGGCA
Source organism: Alistipes sp. (assembly GCA_017380955.1). Lineage (GTDB taxonomy): Bacteria > Bacteroidota > Bacteroidia > Bacteroidales > Rikenellaceae > Alistipes. Next base: position 7,083 of record JAFOCZ010000104.1, on the reverse strand, counting down.
CTGAGACAAAGGCACTCACACCAACATTAAACGAACTCACGAACATCTGATCCTTGATAAGCGTCTTGAGGAATATCTTAGGGATGAGGAATAGCAATCCTGTAGGTATTATCGATATGATAAACAGTGGCAGCAGCAACAACAATCCCAACGCACGAAGCACAACAGCCTCAACACCAGGGTTGTGGATAAACAACCAATCACGAATATTCAGGCTACGAATACCCTCGGCATACTCTCGGGTGTCGCTATATACCGCCTCCATCTGCTCGGGATGAGCCTCATAAGCCCTCTGCAAAGCATCGACAAGTTGCTGGTCGGAGAGTAGTCGTGAGGGGAGATAACGGAATTTGAAGCCGTGCTCCTTGGCATACTTACGACCATATCCCGTCTCGCGCAAGAAGTCTATCTCGGCATAGTGCTCGAGGTCGGCGATATGAAGCATCATATCCTGAATCTTGTTGCGCACCATAGTGTTTATCTTCATCATAGTCTCGCGAGGTGCTTCGCGATACTCATCATAGTATTGCTTCAGCGACACCGGCTCGCCAAACTTTATGAGCATATCGGTGCGAGCGTGGAAGTAGTTGGAGTAGTGGTTGCACGATGGAAGTATCATAACATCCTGCTTGAACTCCATACGCTCCGCAGCGTCGAAGGCAATGCGCAAATATCCGAGTTTGAAGTTTCCGAGCCAGCGCTTATCCTGATGGTCAGCCTCGGGGTAGAGCATCAGCGTCTCGCCATCGGTGAGTGCCTGTCCCGCAGCATCCATAGTGTCGCGGTTGTTGTTTATAGCGGCAAAACCCTCGTGACTCATACGATATGCAGGCAACAGACCCATAGCACGCAGCGCCTTGTTGAAGATAGGATTCTTGAATACGTTGGCACGCGCTATGAAGTTCATACGCCTATCGGTCAACTGCAAACATACACACAGCGGGTCGTTGAGGCAGTTCTGGTGGTTGGACACCACCACTACGGGTGTGCCATCTACGGGTACATTCTCGAGACCTATGATATGCTCCTTGCGGAAATATAGTCCCGAATTTACGAATTGCAGATATGTGCGAAATGCTCTCAGGAAGAGCGGATGTTGTCTTGGTTTTCGTTCTCTTACCATATGGGTTGTAGTTTTAATATCTACAAATATACCCATTAAAACCACACAAATGGCAATATCCGCCTGGTTTTTAACCCCAAAGAGTGCAAAATAGGTACTTATACTTACTTCCACCGATAAACAACATAGGGTGTCCCATACTCTGGAACACCCTACTTCTTGTACATACAAAAGAATTATCTACGACTTTGGTATTGTTTGATAACACCACGCTTCGAGCCACGAACAAACTCGATAAGTTTGTTACGCTCTGGGCTCTCGGCAACCTCTGCCTCAGCCTTATCGCAACCTGCCAAGTAGTTCAACTCGCTCTGGAACAAGATGCGGCAAGTGTTGTGAATAGACTCAATCTGCTCTGGTGTGAAGCCACGACGCGACAAGCCAACCTTGTTGATACCTGCGTAGTGGGTCTCGCCATTTGTAGCGATGATAAATGGTGGAACATCCTGTGTTACAAGCGCACCACCCTGAATCATAGCGTGGTCACCAACGTGAATCCACTGGTGTAGTGCTGCGTGGCCACCGATAACTACCCAGTCACCAATCTCTACCTCGCCAGCCAACGACACACGGTTAGCGATAACACAGTGGCTACCCACAACGTCGTCGTGAGCAACGTGAACGTATGCCATAAGGAGGTTGTGGTCACCAACAACAGTAGTGCCGCGTGATGCAGTACCGCGTGCGATAGTCACACACTCGCGGATGTCGTTGTAGTCACCAATAACAGCGGTGGTCTCCTCTCCCGCAAACTTCAAATCCTGTGGCAAGCAAGCGATGCAAGCACCAGGGTGCACCTTGTTACCCTTACCCAAACGCGCACCATTATATATAATAGCGTGTGGGCCAATCCAGCAATCGTCGCCAATAACTACATCACCCTCGATGTAGGCAAAAGGCTCAATAGTTACGTTCTTGCCAATCTTGGCATCGGGGTGAACGTAAGCCAAATTACTAATCATAATATATCTGTTAATATTGTTTGTGTCCGTACTGTTACTTCTTCTTGGCAATCTGCGCTGTGAGGGTTGCCTCGCACGCCAACTGACCACCTACGAATGCCTTACACTCTGCGGTGCAGATACCACGACGCATATCCACGATGTGGCACTCCAACTGGAGTGTGTCGCCAGGTACTACCTTACGCTTCCACTTCACACCATCGGCCTTGAGGAAGTATGTAGAATACTCCTCAGGATTCTCCACACGGCTGAGCACCAGGATACCGCAGCACTGCGCCAATGCCTCGATGATAAGCACACCAGGCATCACAGGCTCCTCAGGGAAGTGACCCACGAAGAATGGCTCGTTCATAGATACGTTCTTGATACCGCCAATAGCACTCTCGTCGATGTGGAACACGCGGTCTACGAGCAAGAATGGAGGACGGTGTGGCAACAACGACTTGATGGTGTTGATATCCATCAATGGCTGCTCCTTAGAACTATACTTGAACGTAGGCTTCTCGCCGCTGCGACGTATAACGCGCGAGATCTCCTTCATAAACTCAGTATTTGCGAAGTGACCAGGACGTGTAGCCCATACACGGCCCTTGATGCGCATACCAAGCAACGCGAAGTCGCCGAGCAAGTCGAGGAGTTTGTGGCGCGCCAACTCGTTTGTAGCACGAAGTTGCTGATTGTTGAGGTAACCACCTGTGATGGTAATATCATCCTTGCCGAAGATACCCTTGAGGTGGTTGAGTTGCTCGTCAGATACTGGATTCTCAACAACTACGATAGCGTTGTCCAAATCGCCACCCTTGATGAGATTCATCTTCATAAGTGGCTCCAACTCGTGGAGGAACACAAAGGTGCGGCACATAGCAATCTTCTCGGCGTAGTTATCGTCGTTGCTGTATACAGCATACTGGTTACCCACAACCTTTGAGTTATAGTCTACGTGTACCGATACCGAGAACTCATCATCTGGGTAGATGACAATAGCGATACCCTTCTCTGTAAGTGTATATACCTGCTTCTCGGTAACCTCGAAATACTTACGCTCGGCATCCTGCTCTACAGTTCCCACCTCCATAATACGCTGGGCATACTCGCGTGCCGAGCCATCCATAATAGGGGTCTCGGGAGCGTTAATCTCAACGATGGCGTTATCTACGCCCAATGTCCACAATGCCGACATAATATGCTCGATGGTGCTAACCTTTGCTGCACCCTTCTCGATGGTTGTACCTCGTGATGTATCGGTTACATACTCACACAACGCTGGTACCTCTGGAGCACCCTCGAGGTCGACACGGCGGAAAACGATGCCGTTATTCTCCTCTGCTGGGAGCACTGTCATTACCACCTGAAGACCTGTATGTAGACCCTTACCCGTAAATGATATTGCCGAAGCAAGCGTTTGCTGTTTTGTTGCCATAACAAATATTTTTAGTGTTAACAACTCAATCTATTTCGCTATCGAACAGTACAATAGCACGAAACAAATTTGCATATAATGGTACAAATATAGGAATTTTTTTAAAAATTTACTATTTTTGTGCACTTTTATGAGTTTTGCTATGCAACATCAGCCACAACATAGGGGCAACGCACCACGTCGCAAGCCCGCCGTTAACCTCAACGACACCCGCAAGGAGTCGCTGGGCGAGTGGTTGTATAGCCACCGCATAGGCCTTATCGTGGTTATCGCGGTGTTCCTCATAGGTGGTATTTTTCTTGCCACTGCGCGCTATGATGTGGAGTTAAGACCTGTGGAGTATATCATAGAGTTTGTTGACGAAGCCCCTACAGCCGAGGAGGTTGAGGAACTCAAGAAGAAGCGCGACCAACTTCAGGAGGATATAGAGCGCCGTATGGCTGCTATCCAGCAGGTTAAGAATTTACAGTCTAACGATGCTGCGGAGGCTGCAGGCTCCAAGGAGCAGATGCAATACGACAGCGATATGCAGCAGATGATGGACAAGGTGGCATCGGATATGGCAACCAATCGTGGTGATTATGAGAGTGGTATGCGCGAGGTGCAAGGCATTGGCAAAGGTGGCTCGGGAGGAGGCTCGGGAGGCACTAAGGGCACTGGCGACAAGGGTAAGTTCTCGGGTGCTGTGACCGTAGCCTACAACTTCGACAACCCTGTGCGTCACCATCGCGACCTGTATGTTCCGGCATACCGCACGAAGAGTGGCGGTGTGGTGGTTGTAGACGTATGGCTCGACCGCAATGGCACTGTGACATCTGCTCGCATCAACTCATCGACAAACCCCGAACTCAACGAGCAGGCGCTTAGTGCTGCGCGTCACCACCGCACGCTCTTCAAGATTGACGGCTCGGCACCTGTGTCGCACCGCGGAACAATAACCTACACGTTTGTAGCACAATGACGCACCTCAGAGGCATAGCACTCATCGCAGTGACATTTCTCATCTCGATTGCCACACTCTCGGCAGCCGAGCAGGAGTCGTTGCTCATAACCACAACACATTGCGCACAAACCACCGAGCAGCCCGAGGCTGAGATTTGCAGCAGCACAACATCTCTGCTCACCTCAACGCAGACATCTGGCAGCACACATAGCATCACACCGCTATCACGCACCCTGCCACGTTCGCTGCGACACTCGGAGCATCAGCACAACACCTCAAGAGTAGTAAGCGCCATAGATAGCACTATGGCTGCCTCACGATATGGATTATATAACCATAAAATTCTCTTTGTATCTCACGCACGACACTACTACCTGTGTCGTCTTGTGAGGTTGATTATTTAGCGGTTGATAGTAGCATCTATGAGGGTTAGCAACAATTTGCATAACCCCGTAACTTGTCTATTATCAACAAACTAAATAATTAACATTGTGAATACATTTGAGATTAGCGAGGCATTGTATGCCTTGCCTGGTGGTGTTGTAGAGGCACGCCGCCGCCCTATTTTCAAGCCAATGGCACTTGCGCTTGTTGGCGTAGTTCTTTTAATTATTAACACCGTAGCCATCGACTCATCGATGGAGGCTTTGAGTATGCTGCTGCTTGTTGCAGGAGTAGGACTCGCGGGCTATGGCATTGTGGTGAGCGCTATGCGCCTTGTCAGCGACGAGCGTGTGCCCTACCACACCCCATCGAAACGTTATATGTGCTACAGCGAGAGATATTACGACCGTTCACAACTCGAGGCATTGCAGAGTGCCCTAAAGCGTGGCGATGAGGATGCCCTGGCATCTATCCCCACAAGCAACATCTCGGCAATAACTTTGGTTTGTTATCGTTCTAAGGATGGTAGTATCGTGGCATACGCTCTTTATCACTACGTAGATATGGAGTATTGTATGATTGGCGATGTATACATCAAGCAATAAACAACATAGAACTACCAAAGGTCGTATTCTCTCATAACAAAACTTTTGAATATGTTGAACGAAAACTTCTTACTTGTAGGAGCCCTGTTGCTCTTTGTTGCCGTACTTGCTGGTAAGGCAGCGTACCGTCTTGGTGCCCCCGCATTGTTGCTGTTTCTTGGTGTGGGTATGCTATTCGGTTATAACGACTTCATACACTTCGACTCAGCGGAGTTTGCAGAGTTCATAGGTATGATTGCCCTCTGTATCATCCTCTACTCGGGTGGTATGGATACGAAGTTTTCGGAGATACGACCTGTTATGGCTCCCGGCGTGGTAATGGCCACGCTGGGTGTCATCCTTACCGCTGTCATCGTCGGAGGCTTCACATACTTTATGGCACCGTTGCTTGGCGTAGAACTGACAATGCCTTTTGCGCTGTTGCTGGCTGCTACGATGTCCTCAACAGACTCGGCATCGGTATTCTCAATCCTCAGAACTAAGAAGCAGGGACTTCGTGAGAATCTCCGTCCACTGTTGGAGTTGGAGAGTGGTAGTAACGACCCTATGGCCTATATCCTCGTTGTGGTGCTCACAGGCATCCTCGCCGAGGGTGGCTCACTGGAGATTGGTGGCGCTATCCTCACATTCCTCGTGCAGATGATTATCGGTGCTGGCTTGGGATACCTCTTTGGACGTATCACAGTGTGGATTCTCAACAAGATAAACATCCGCAGCAACGCCTCGCTATACTCGGTGTTGTTGCTCGCCTGCGCATTCTTCACCTACTCGCTCACTACAATGGCGTATGGTAATGGTTACCTGGCTATCTACATCGCAGGTCTTGTGGTTGGTAACCTCCGCATCCCACACCGCAATATGCTCCGCACCTTCTTCGACAGTTTCACCTGGTTGTTGCAGATTATAATGTTCTTGATACTGGGTCTCATTGTCAACGTTCACGATTTGCTATCTTACGACGTGCTGTTTATGGGTATTGGCATCGGTATTTTATGATTCTCGTTGCACGTCCTATCTCTACGCTTATAAGTATGGCTCCCTTCAGGACATTCTCGCCTAAGGCTCGTGTCTATGTGTCGTGGGTAGGTCTTCGTGGAGCTGTGCCTATCATCTTCGCGCTCTACACCGTCACACACGGCGTGGAGGGCTCGGAGTATCTCTTCAACGTGGTGTTCCTCGTGACCATCATCTCGTTGGTTATCCAGGGTACTACGGTTAGCGGTATGGCAAACTGGCTCGACTTGTCGTTCGAGGAGAAGGAGCGCACCTTCAAACTCATAGTTCCCGACCATATCCGCAGTGAGTTCTCGGAGATTGAGGTTAACGGTGCTATGTTGCGCAAGGGACGCACGCTCAAAGATATACGTCTTCCGGGTCATACGCTTGTGGTTATGGTACACCGCGCTGGTAACTACTTTGTGCCAAAGGGTGACACCGAGTTGCAGAAGGGCGATAAGTTGTTGGTAGTATCGGACAACAACGACGAACTCATCAACAAGGTGGAGGAGATGGGTATTGAGAACATCATCAAAATGTAGTATACAGCCGCCTAACAAGGTTATAGGTAATGATGCAAAAAGTGGCGCTTTTTGAGGTTGAAAATGGGCGAGAGATTTATTTCTCTCGCTCATATTTTTTGGCGATTT
>JAFOCZ010000103.1 GCA_017380955.1 Alistipes sp. | reverse complement strand
TGAGAGGTTAGCACGTGAGGTGTAGATAGCAGCAGTGAAACCTGCAGGGCCGCTACCAATAATAAGAACTCTTACTTTCTCCATAATTCTTAGTTTTTAGTTAAGTTGTATATAGTTAATGTTTTATCGTGTATTTCTAAAGTCTGCCTCCTGCTCCTTCTCGTCGCGGAAGTCATAGCCATAGCCCACCATCATATCCAGGCCGGTGTCGCGCTGACGGTCTTGCTCCGTCGCCTCACGCATCTGCCTGAGGATGTTTTTCGACGATGCTATGATGCTCTGCACCTCCTCCTCCGAGGGCTTAGCACCCATAAGTTGCCACAAGAGATTATAGGCATACGCCGCAGCCATATCCCTATACTCAGCCATAAGTCTACCGAGCGTAGCCTTTATGCTCTCGAGGCTCAGGTTGCCACTTGCGATGTTCGATGCCATACGCTCCACCTCGCCAAGGGGTATGTATTGTCCTGCAAGGTCTATCCACTCCGAGCCATCGTATGTGGCACGGCTATAGTCTCCACCCTCCAACAATGCTCCTATGGATGCACCTATAGCACTGTTATATAGTCTTTTACCTCGCGTAAGCATCGTAGCACGTATCGTGGTGCGGTTGTAGTTGTAACTCTTGGCTTCGGGGTTTTCCTCCTCCAATCGTGTGAGGATATCCACGCCACGCAGCATCTTGCCGAGGATGAATGGGTTAAACTCATCGAAGCATATGTTGTCGCGCTTCAGTGTACGTCCATCACGGCTCTTCCACTTCTCGATATCGCGTATCGTGCCATAACTCTTCAGCGCCAATGCCGGCATCAGCAACGACTCACCACCCTCCTCTATGAGGTACGAGAATGGCATATCCTGTGTGTCGTGGTGTCTGGTATGTCTGCCCAGTACTACGGTATAAGGACCCTCTATGGCTGGTGACATCACATATGCGCTGCTTCCGAACTTCGTACCACGCTGATGCACAGCCTGATGCACAGCACCACTCTTGAAGAGGTGGTTTGACTGGTTTGTGCCACTTCCAGCGTTGAAGAACGAGAATATTCCGGCTATGAGCAGCGACGACTTGTGGTGCGACACCGTGAAAGGTCCTGCGAAGACCGATGCTGCCTCGCCATTCTCGAAGTGGCAGTTGGCAAACATCAGCGTGTCTACGGCGGTAAAGCCGTTACCCACAACGCTATTCTCACCCACGAAGCATCGCTCTATGCTCGACGCACCATCCACACGCGCGTTGTTGTCGATGATAAAGTCACGACCACGAACATCGATACCCACATACGACCCCTCGCCAACAGTGCCATTCTCGAGGTGCGATGTGCCCTCTATGCGGCAACGCTCCTCTATCCTAACCTCGCGGATGAAACGTGCACCGATGATGGTGCTACCATTACCCACTCTTCCTATGTCGGTGCGGTGTGCCTCGCTGCGCTCCACAATCATACTCTCCATCCTCGAGACCATATCTCTGCGGTTGCGCAGCATAGTCATCATATAGGCCTCCTGCGCCGTAATCTCACGGTAGATGACCGCCGTGCGACCACCATTCTCATTCACCGCTGCAACACGCACACCCTCGCCAAAGGTTGTAGGGTAGCGGCACTCCATACGCAACACATCATCTATCGTGCAGTTGTCGCCGATGTGGTAGTTTGCTATCGTAGAGTCTGCGATGCGGCTGTTAGAGCCAATCCTCACACTACCCTCGAAGCGTACGTTACGCAGTTGCTCCACACGAAAGTCCTCGGAGACCTCTACGCTCTCCCAACTCTCGGCAAAGCAACCACGATGCCTCAATGCCTCGCGCTCGGTATGTGTGGTGACTCTGTAGTTCATAACTATTTATATGGGGTGTATACCACCTTCTTGGTCTCGAAAAACTCATCGTCGAACATCGTGCGGATGTCGTAGATGTCCCAGCGACGACGTGTGGCGGCAAGTTCCTCGGCCAACTCTCCACCCTTGAGGTAGAGAACACCATTAGGCAACGTGCCACGCTCACCCTTGCGCAACAATGGCCACGCCCACGGCATAAAGCGTGCCATCTCCGTCACGGCGCGTGATACCACATAGTCGAACTTCTCGCCAACGCTCTCGGCACGGCAGTTCAGCGCCCTGAGATTCTCAATCTTTGCACCATCCCTAACGCCCTCCACAACACGAATCTTCTTGCCTATGGAGTCCACACCTACGAACTCCACCTCGGGGAAGAGGATTGCAAGAGGTACTGATGGGAAGCCACCTCCGCAGCCTATGTCTATGACCTTTGCTCCTGCCTCGAACTGGCACACCTTGGCGATAGCCAGCGAGTGGAGGATATGGCGGGTATAGAGATGCTCCATATCTTTGCGCGATACCACGTTTATGCGCGTGTTCCACTCCTCGTAGAGCGCTCCGAGCGCCTCAAACTGCGCCTCCTGCTGCTCCGTAATCTCGGGGAAGTATCTCTTTATGAGTTCGTGCTTCATCTTTATCAGTGTTTGGGATGTTACTCCTTCTCTAAAATTATCTTACATACCGCAGCACGTGCGCGACGTATCTGCGTCTTTATGGTGTTTATAGGCTTGCCAAGTTTCTCCGCCATCTCCTCGTAGGAGTACTCCTCGATAAATCGCATCTGGATAATCTGGCGATACTCCTCCGATAGTTCGTCCAACGCAGCGTAGAAGTGGTTGTGACTCTGGTTTATAATCACCGACTCCTCGGGCGATGGCGATGTAGCCTGTGGCGAGCGAAAGCGCTCGTCAATGGGTAAGTCATCGGCCTTACGTCGCAGATGGTCCACCAACGTGTTACGCGCTATGGTGTATATCCACTGCCCAAAGGTGTAGTTACTCGAGTATTGGTCGAGGTGCAGATATACCTTTATGAAGGTCTCCTGCAACAGGTCGCTCGCCATATCTCTATCTCCCATCCGCTGCTCGAAGAGGCGTGTCAGCGCATCACGATAGCGTGTAAAGAGATACTCAAAGGCCTGCTGGTCACCCGCCGAGGCGAGTTTCACGAGGTGGGCATCTGTGGCTACGATATAATCGTCTATTTCCATAACTTAGGGGTGTTGTGACTCTCGTTCGAGCCTATTATCCACTCCACAAATGGCCCTACGAGGTCATATATCCAGTATCTCATAGCGATACCTCTCTCGCCCAACTTGCTTGCCACACGCGATGATGTGCCCACAACAACGCCATATCGCAATAGGATAAGTGTCGCCACACCCAATTTCAACTCCAAAGGCAACACCACAATGGCTACGATGGCGCTGAGGAAGAACAACAGACGACTACCACGCTCGCGGCTTATGAACGAGCGAATGCCGATAGGGTAACTCTTGCGTGTGGTGTCGTAGTAGCGCATATGCTCCATCCACTCATCCCATCTGTCGGGGCGCTCCTCGCCAACTACCGAGTATGGCGAGAGCACTATGGCGGTGTTTCTGCTGGTTGCGATATCCTGGATATAGAGGTCATTGTCACCGATGTCTATGCCGAGGTGGTTGTAGCCGCGTGTAGAGTCGTAGAGACGTCGCGAGAAGCCATAGTTGCTGCGTGGGGCGTAGTATACCTTGTCCACCACACCGCGTGCCATAGCGTTACGCATACGGTGAAACTCCACCATACGCATTATGTATGTGCGGAGGTTGTCCCTCTCGAACACCGGCACTGCAGTGCCAACAACAACCTCGCCGCGCTCAAAGCCCTTAGCCATAAAGTCGAGCCACTGCGCCGAACTTGGCATAGTGCCTGTGGTGGTGAAGAGCAGTGCGTCGTACTGTGCCGACTTGATACCCACGTTGAGTGCCTGCTTGTTGGTGATGTACAGGCGTCCGCTGCCCGACATCTTCGTGAGGCGCATATATGAGTAGTTGTTGCGGATATTCTGCAATTGGTCGTAATACTCCACGTCGTTGCCAATGTATACGATTACCACCTCGTATACGGGGTACTGTTGTGCAAGGAGCACAGGGAGTTGCTCGGTAAGGAACTGCTCATCCTCGCCACGAACTGCCACGATAACCGATATCGGCGGAGTCTCCAACTGACGCTTTCTGCGACGCATAAGTCTAAACAGATATATGCGGTAATATGCTATGCCATAGTAATATAACTGCACAAAAAAGAGTGCGACAACGACTCCCAGCAATGCGAGTCCCTGCCAGGTGTATGCTTCGAGTATTTTAGTAAAAAAATGTATCACGGTTTATAAAAGTCTATAATCGCACAAAGATACGCAAAAAAGTGAAATATATCAATAGAACTCCAACTATAATAAAAATTAAAAATGAAGGTGTTGCAAAATTGCAAATAATCAATATTTTTTGAGTATATTTGCACGTTATATATATTGTTATGAAGTTTACATTGCAACATACTGCGCCAAATAGCAAGGCGCGTGCAGGAGTAATTGACACCGATCACGGTAAGATTGAGACTCCAATATTTATGCCTGTGGGTACTGCCGCCGCTATGAAGGGTATCTTCCACCGCGATGTGGAGCAGGAGGCTAAGGCACAGATTATCCTTGCCAACACCTATCACCTCTACCTGCGTCCTGGTATGGACATCATCGAGCAGGCAGGTGGTGTGCACCGCTTCTCGTCGTGGAACAAGCCTATGCTTACCGATAGTGGTGGCTTCCAGGTCTTCTCGTTGGCAGCGTGCCGTAAGATTAAGGAGGATGGATGCCACTTTCAGTCGCATATCGACGGCTCGCGTCACGTCTTCACACCCGAGAGTGTCATCGACACCGAGCGTACCATAGGAGCAGATATTATGATGGCCTTCGACGAGTGCCCTCCTGGAGATGCTCCATACGACTATGCCAAGAAATCGTTGGCACTGACCGAGCGCTGGCTCGACCGTTGCTTCAACCGCTATCACCAGACACAGCCAAAGTGGGGTCACTACCAGGCGCTGTTCCCTATTGTTCAGGGTGCAGGATATGCCGATTTGCGAGAGCGTGCAGCGCGTAACGTGTTGCAGTACAATGCCGATGGCTATGCTATTGGTGGCTTGGCAGTGGGTGAGCCTACGGATGTTATGTACTCTATGATTGAGGTGTGTAACACGGTGTTGCCGGAGGACAAGCCACGCTATTTGATGGGTGTGGGAACTCCTGTGAATATCCTCGAGGCTATAGATCGGGGTGTCGATATGTTCGACTGTGTGATGCCAACGCGCAACGGTCGTAACGGTCAGTTGTTCACATCCGAGGGTGTCATCAACATCCGCAACAAGAAGTGGGAGAATGACTTCTCGCCTGTAGACCCTAACGGCGTTACGTTTGTCGACAAGCAGTATACCAAGGCCTATCTTCACCACTTGGTGGTATGCAAGGAGATGCTTGCAGCGCAGATAGCCTCGTTGCACAATACGGCGTTCTATCTGTGGCTTGTTGGAGAGGCTCGCAAGCATATTCAGGCTGGCGACTTCAAGGCGTGGAAGGAGGAGATGGTCATAAAACTATCTCGCAGATTATAAGAAACTTAAAACAGAAAACTCGTGAGGTTAATACCTTCGATACCCGGTTACAGAACTCTTGACAGATATATCCTCAAGAAGTTCTTGATGACATATGTTTTTGGTCTGTTGATGATGTCCATCATCATCGTGGTGTTCGACTATGTGGAGCGTGTTGACGACTTCACAGAGATGCACGCACCTGTTGATGCCATCATCTTCGACTACTACCTGAACTTCATTCCCCATCTGGTCAACCAGTTCAGTGCGCTGTTTACCTTTATCTCGGTGATATTCTTCACCTCGAAGTTGGCTATGCAGACCGAGATTGTGGCTATTCTGTCGGGTGGTGTCAGTTTCCGCCGCCTTATGTGGCCATATATGCTTGGCGCGGGTATCATCGCCCTTGCCAGCCTTTGCCTCAGTTTGTGGATTATCCCCGAGGGTCAGAAGGATAGCGTGGCGTTCCAGGCTAAGTATTTCAAGGGTAACCAACTTATCGACTACCAGGAGCACGTATACCGCCAACTTGAGCCAGGTACGTTTGCCTATGTTCGTGGCTACTCTCCCGATTTGGAGCGTGTGCCCTTCTTCGCTATAGAGCGCTACGAGGGCTCGGATATGGTTGAGGTGCTCAACGCCGCAAGTGCCACATTCGACGAGGAGTCGGGACGCTGGACAGCACCACGATATGTTATCTACACGCGTGGCGAGGATGGTACTCTGGGCTATGAGCAGTTCCGAAATCTCGATACGCTTATCAACCTCGATGCCCGAGAGTTGGTCGGCACAAAGGGCTTGGTCAAGACCCTGACCTTCGAGGAGTTGAACGACTTCTTAGCGCAGCAGCGCTCCAAGGGCTCGGATGACCTGTTCCTCATAGAGGTGGAGCGTCACACACGCTTCTCATACCCCTTCTCGACCTTCATCCTCACGCTCATAGGTGTGGCTATCGCATCGCGTAAGGTGCGTGGTGGTATGGGTATGCACATTGGTATGGGTATTACGCTATGTTTCACATATATTATGCTGGGTCGTGTATTCGAGCAGATAGCCCTTGGCGGCACAGTGCCACCGTGGTTGGGAGTGTGGCTGCCAAACATAATATTTGCCATCATAGCACTCTACGTTTACATTAAAGCACCAAAATAAAATGCTGACTATCAACGATATCTCGGATGCTGTTCGTCGTGGCGAACGTATCTCTGCCGAGGCTGCGATGATGCTTTGGCGTGAGGCCCCTCTGTGGCTCCTTGGCGAACTTGCCACAGCACGCAAGCGCCAGATGAGCGGACAGACGGTATACTACAACCGCAATGTGCATCTCGAGCCTACGAACATATGTCTCTTCAACTGTGAGTTCTGCTCGTTCCGCCGCAGGGAGGGTGATGCCGATGCGTGGTATATGTCGCTTGACGACATCGAGGCTCGTGCTCGCGAACTTGTGGGTACGGACATCACAGAGGTGCATATCGTAGGTGGTGTGCACCCAAAGCACGATTTGGATACCTACTGCGCTATGATACGCCGTGTCAAGGGTGTGTTGCCCCACGTTACGGTTAAGGCATACACCGCAGTGGAGATTTTCTATATGATACGCCACGAGGGTGTGTCGATTGTCGAGGGTCTGCGTCGTCTCAAGGAGGCGGGTATGGAGTGCATACCAGGTGGTGGCGCGGAGATTTTCGACGCGGAGTTGCGCAAGAAGATATGCCCCGATAAGTGTAGTGCCGAGGAGTGGTTGGCTGTGCACCGCGCAGCACACAATATGGGTATTGCCACCAACTGCACAATGCTCTATGGTCATATCGAGAGCCTCGAGCAGCGCATAGACCACCTTGAGCGTCTGCGCACGTTGCAGGATGAGGCACCAGGCTTCGACGCCTTCATACCTCTGAAGTACCACAGTCGTGGCAACCGTATGTCGGATGCTGGAGAGTGTAGCGTCGAGGATGACTTGAGGATGATTGCCATAGGTCGTATCTTCCTCGACAACATCCCACATATCAAGGCATATTGGGTGTCGTATGGTCGTGCCACAACGGAGATGGCGCTGATGTTTGGCGCTGATGACATAGACGGCACTATTGGCGACACCACCAAGATATACTCTATGGCTGGTGGCGTGGCACGTCCTACGATGAGCGTTGCGGAGTTGGAGGCTATGGTCACCGCCGCAGGATTCCACCCCGTAGAGCGTGATTCGCACTACAACGCTGTGGTGCGTGGCGAGGATGACGAGGCGGGGGATACGGATGAGGAGGATGCCCCGACGCCGAGCGTGGTGACAGAGGTTAAAGAGCAGGATATGCAGAAAAAAACAGATACAAAAACCAAAACCCCAGCCGCTAAGCGTCACGCTACGAAACCTCGCAGGAGTGGCGCTAAGAGCAGCGAGGGACTATTTAGCAGAGTTATGAGTTTCCGCAAGAGATACCCGATTTTGGCAAATATGGTCTTCATAGGCATCTTCGCGTTGATGCTTCTTATATGCCTCTCTGTGGGCCTTAAGCGAGGCACACGCCTCGGCTCTACCATCGAGGTGCCCAACCTTCTGGGTATGGATGTCGACGACGCACGCGGAGTGCTGGAGCGTGAGGATTTGCAGATTGTGGTGCGTGACTCGATTTTCGATGTAGACCTTCCTGGAGGCACTATCGTCGACCAGTTGCCTCGCACCTCATCGGTGCGTGAGGTTACGGTGAAGCCCGGTCGTAAGATTTATGTTACGATAAACGCCTATAGCCGCCGTATGGTCGATGTTCCGTTTGTTGCGAAGCAGACTCTGCGTCAGGCTCTTAACCAAATAGAGCGCTCGGGATTGACAATCTCGAAGTTGGTCTACGAGCCCGATATGACATCTACGGACTATGTCCTTCGACAGTATGTAGACCGCCGCGAGATTCAGCCTACAACATCGCGCAAATGTCCTGTGGGTACGGGTGTTACGCTCACGGTAAGTTATCGCCGCGACGAGCAGATGGTCTACACCCCACGCCTTGTGGGCTTGTCGTTGCAGCAGGCTAAGGGTGTGTTGTGGGATAATGGTCTCAACGTGGGACGTGTTGTCTACGACGATAGCGTCGAGGATCTCATAGCGCAGCGCAAGGCGAGGGTATATCGCCAGTCGCAGAGCCTCGGTACTATGCTCAACCGTGGCGATGAGGTGACTCTGTACCTCAGTTGTGACGAGAATCTTGTTGACTCTATGAATGTTATTGCCTCGCGCGACTTGAAGAGTTTCGAGGAGCAGCGCCGTAAGGCGTTGTCCGAGCAGGCAGATTCGCTAAAGGAGGTTTTATAAACAGTGATACAACTTTGTAAGATGGAGAAATATATTGATGACGAGTTACTCACCGATGTGGACGTAGATGTGCAGGAGAGTGATGGCGAGGGTGATGAGATGTATGAGCACTTCGCCGTTACGGTGGATAAGGGACAGTCGCAGATGCGTCTCGACAAGTTCCTCACCATACGCCTCGAGAACACCTCGCGAAACCGCATTCAGACCGCTGCCGATGGTGGTAACATCCTCGTAAACGGCAAACCTCAGAAGTCGAGTTACAAGATTAAGCCTCTCGACCAGATATCTATCGTGATGCCATATCCTCGTCGTAAGGAGGAGATTGTGCCAGAGAACATACCGCTGGATATCGTCTATGAGGATGATGACATTATCGTGGTTAATAAGGCTGCCGGTATGGTTGTGCACCCTGGTGTGGGTAACCATAGCGGCACTTTGGTGCACGCGCTGTCGTACCACCTCAAGCACCTCGAGATGTTCAGCGAGGGTAATGCCCGCGCAGGTCTTGTGCACCGTATCGACAAGGATACCTCGGGTTTGTTGGTCGTAGCCAAGAACGAGAAGGCTCACGCCCACCTGGCAAAGCAGTTCTTCGACCACACCATCTATCGCCGCTATGTGGCTTTGGTGTGGGGTAATCTCGCTGAGGATGAGGGTACTATCATCGGTCATATCGGTCGTAACCCCAAGGATAGAATGCAGATGTATGTATTCCCCGATGGCGAGGAGGGTAAACACGCAGTGACACATTTCAAGGTGTTGCGCCGCTACAACTATGTCTCGTTGGTGGAGTGCCGTCTGGAAACTGGCCGTACACACCAGATTCGTGTGCATATGTCGTGGCAGGGACATCCGCTCTTCAACGATGAGCGCTATGGCGGTGACCGCATCCTAAAGGGTACTACGTTCCAGAAGTATAAGCAGTTTATCGAGAACTGCTTCAAACTCATACCCCGTCAGGCTCTTCACGCTCGTGCTTTGGGCTTTGTGCACCCTACAACGGGCGAGTATGTGCAGTTTGAGTCGGAGATGCCTGAGGATTTGAAGGCAGTGCTTCAGAAGTGGGAGGGCTACACCGCCTCTACGGGCCTCGACTTAGACGAGATTTAATTAGTAGTGAGTAATTAGTAATTAGTAATAGTGTCGCTCCGATGGAGCGATGTTAAAGTGAAAGGTGAAAAGGGAAAACTGAAAAGTGTGGTGTCTGCGACGCGTGTCTATTGGTTGTAAATGTCATCCTGTGCGAAGCATAGCGAAGTCGAAGGATCTCCTAAAATACAACCCGCAGACAACGAGGAGATTCCTCGACAGGCTCGCAGTGACATATAAATATAATTCCATACTTTTCCCTTTTCACCTTTCAGTTTTCACCTTTCAGTTT
>JAFOCZ010000102.1 GCA_017380955.1 Alistipes sp. | reverse complement strand
TCATTTGGCCAGCAGCAACGTGTGGCTCTCATACGCGCACTATGCCAACCCTACAACTTCATACTTCTCGACGAGCCTATATCCCATCTCGACGACCGCAATAGCGACACTATGCGCGATATACTACTTCGTGAGGTACGCAGCAACGGCGCTTCGCTCATCGCTACATCCATTGGCAAACATATGAACATAGACTACGACATATGCCTAAATCTCTGACACTTATCTGGCAACTTCTCAGGAAGCACATCAGCATATTTGAGTTGGCGATATTCTTCGTTGCCAACCTCATAGGTATGACCGTGATACTCTCGGGCGCACAACTATATAGCGACCTGAAACCCGTGCTTACGGGTGATAACCCACTCATAGGCAACGACTTCGTTATCATCACCCACCCTGTAGAGCGTGTTGGCATCAGCAGCGAGACTTTCTCCGAGGAGGATATCACCGACCTCCTCGCGTTGGAGTGCGTGGAGGATGTCGGCAGTTTCACAGCATCGCAGTTTTCGGTAGATGGCAGCGTTATGTTCAACGGTCAGCGACTCTCCACTATGCTCTTCTTCGAGAGTGTCCCCGATGCGTTTATAGACGTCGAGACCCGCAACTGGCGATATAGCGCTGGCGACACTACAATTCCCATTATCCTGCCACGCAACTATCTTAATCTCTATAACTTTGGATTCAGCAGCACGCAGAATCTTCCTCAGATTACCGAGGAGATGATTAAGAGCGTATCCCTCGGTCTACGCCTCTCGGGAGGTGGTCACCGTGACGACTACACAGGTCGTATCGTAGGCTTTTCGGATAGGATAAACACCATCCTCGTTCCCGACAATTTCCTTACATGGGCAAATGGTCACTATGCCAACGTCACCACACACTCCGCAACACGCCTTATCCTCGAGGTTAGCAACCCCTCTGACCCTGAGTTGCAGAACTACATAGAGGAGCAAAACTACAGCGTGGAGAACAAACCAGCGGAGAGCAGCAAGGCTTTGTTTATACTTAAAGTTTGCGTTGCGATAATCATAGGTATTGGTGTGATATTCTGCGTTTTATCGCTCATAATACTTACACTCAGCATCTATCTTCTCCTACAGAAGAATATCCATAAACTCGAAAACTTGGTACTCATAGGCTACACACCACAACGTGTGGCAACACCATATAAGGTGATGACCCTTGTACTCAACCTCTCTATACTCGCCATCAGCCTCATACTGATATATATTGCCGAGGAGCACTATATGGGCTATCTGTCGGAGATTGCGGGACGCACACTCTCGTCATCACCCACAACGGCAATCATCAGTGGCGTGGCATTCACCGCCATTGTCATATGCTTCAACTTCTATATCATCAACCGTAAAATCCGCGAGATATCGCGCAAGCAATGATACGCAAAGCACAACATAGTGATATAGAGGCGATAATGCATATCGTAGGCGAAGCACAGGAGTCACTATGCATCCTCGGCATCGACCAATGGCAGGATGGTTATCCGTCGAGTGATGTCATCGCAACTGACATAGAAAATGGTGTAGGTTATGTATTGTTAAACGCTAATAACAAGATTATTGGATATGTAGCCATTGTCTCTTCGGGCGAGGAGACCTATACCCAACTACCCCACGAAGCGTGGCATACTCCCGAAGAGTATGTCGTGGTACACCGACTATGTATATCAACAAGCAGTTGCCGCAATGGCGCTGCGACAACACTTATGCGCCACGCTGCGAACTTGGCACGCGCAAGAGATATCAGCGGCTTCCGCATCGACACGCATCGTGGCAACGTGCGAATGCTCGCAATGCTCTCGAAACTCGGCTTCGACTACTGCGGTGTTATATACTATCCCAGCGGTGAGAGACTGGCATACGACATAGATTTAAAAATAAGCAAAATACTATAATATAGATATTTATGGCAAGTTACCTACAGGTGGAAAACATATCGAAATCCTACGGCGACAGAACACTCTTCGAGAACATTAGTTTCAACATCAACGAGGGTGATAAGATAGCACTTGTAGCCCCCAACGGCACAGGTAAATCCTCGCTGCTCAAGATATTGGCAGGCATAGAACTATCGGACCGCGGTGGCGAGGTAAAGTTTATGAAGGATATTCGCGTGGCATTTCTCGACCAGGATATGACCTTCGACCCCAAGCGCACCATCTTCGACGAGGTCTACTCGCGTATGGGCGACTTAGCACCCGAGATTAGGGAGTATGAGGAGGCTGTGGCAAGTGGCGACAGCAAACGCCTCGAGCGCGCCATCACGGCTATGGATGCATCAGGAGCGTGGGACATAGAGCAAAATATCCGTCAGGTGCTGACATCGTTGAAGTTAGAGCGATTAAATCAACCTATGGGTGAGTTGTCTGGTGGTGAGGCTAAGCGCGTGGCATTGGCGTGTATGATGCTCCAGGATGCCGAGTTTCTCATTATGGATGAGCCTACCAACCACCTCGACATTGACATAATCGAATACCTTGAGGGATACCTACAACGCTCACGCTGCACATTGCTGATGGTGACCCACGACCGATATTTCCTTGACCGTGTTTGTAACACAATTATGGAGATAGACCGTGGCAACCTATACACCTATCGTGGTAACTACACCCAGTATCTCGAGAAGCGTGAGGAGCGCTATGCCATTATGCAGGCCGACATCGACAAGTCGCGCAACCTTCTACGTCGCGAGTTGGAGTGGATACGCAGCACGCCACAGGCTCGTACGGGCAAGGCTCGTTATCGTGTAAATGCCTTCTATGACCTCAAGGATCGTGCTTCGGTGAGCCTGCAAACGGGCACTGTAGAGATTGACGTTGCCACATCGCGCCTCGGCAGAAAGATTATCGACTGCACAGACGTAAACCTGTCTTTCGAGGGAAGAAAGATGCTCGATAACTTCTCCTATAAGTTCACACGCGGCGAGCGTATAGGCATCGTAGGACGTAATGGCGTGGGTAAGACCACATTCCTTAACCTTATCTCAGGTAAAATATCACCTGACTCGGGCATCATAGAGCAGGGTGAGACACTACGCATTGGCTACTACTCTCAGCGAGGCATCAACTTCAAACCGGGGCAGACCGTTTTGGAGTGTGTGCAGGATATTGCCGATATTGTAAAGGCATCGGATGGTCACGCCATCTCTGCCACAACATACCTCAATCGTTTCCTCTTCCCTCACGACACCTTCACCAAGCGTATCGACATATTGAGCGGTGGCGAGAAACGTAGGTTGTACCTGCTTACGGTGCTTATGCAAAACCCTAATATGCTTATCCTTGATGAGCCTACCAATGACCTTGATATTATGACTCTCAATGTCTTGGAGGAGTATCTTCAGGAGTTTAAGGGCTCGCTCATCATAGTATCCCACGACCGCTACTTCCTCGATAAGTGCGCCGACCACCTCTTCGTCTTCGAGGGTGATGGCCACATCAAGGATTTCGTGGGACAGTATAGCGAATATCGCGAGTATATCAAGGAGAAGGAGGCTATGGAGCGCAATGCAGAGCGTAGCACCGCACCAGCGAAACCACAACAACAGCGCACCCACGATACCTCGAAGCGCAAGTTGTCATACAAGGAGCAGCGCGAGTTGGAGCAGATAGAGAAGGATTTGCAAAGTCTTGGCGAGGAGCGCTCACACCTCGAGACTGAGATATCATCGGGCACACTCCCCTATGATCGCCTTGCCGAGGTCTCGAAACGCATCGAGGAGATCATCGCCACCATCGACGAGAAGGAGATGCGATGGCTGGAGTTGAATGAGTAAAGAGGCGGCATTTGTGTTTATATAACAGCGCATCTATACTAAGGGTCTGTTCAATAACTAATTGGACAGACCTATTTCATTCCAACGCCGTAGTCAATATCACAAGAGTCCCTCTCCAATCTCCGTCACACACTCAGCAAAGTACTCCAAACAGAATCGAAAAGTGAGTTTCCAATACACTTAAAACACCTCTCAGGTCTGAGAGTGAAGTTGGTAAAATCAATATCTAACCACAGACTCATCCTCGCAGTTTATTATGTTTCGTGGTTGAAGAGTACCTATACACAACAAGGATAGCATCGATATGGGCGTGGTGTTAAAGGCTACGGCGCGGCGTGTGCTCTGCGTGTAGATACCGTGCAACAGCGGAAGGTCCTCGGTAATCTCGCGCGGCAGAGGGCTTGACATACGATACATAAACTCCTTATCCCTATCACTTGTCGCGAAGGTCTTCTCCACGGGATATATCTCCGCATTCGCCTCTCCCTCACCTAAGGTTGAGAAGTAGACATTGAAGAGTATGGTATTCTCACCATTTAGCGATATCGCCTTTATCTCATCGGCAATCTGCAGCACGTCGCTATCCTCAGCGTCGCTGGCTAAGCCATCGCCAAAGTGGAATATCATAGGTGCGAAGCAACTCTTATTCTTTGGGTCGTTGCACCACGCCTCGATAAGACCCTTTGTCATTACCAGAGCATCATATAACGGCGATGCCC
>JAFOCZ010000101.1 GCA_017380955.1 Alistipes sp. | reverse complement strand
TCATCGTCATCATCGTCATCGTCATCAGTCTCATTATCCTCATCCGCGACACCCTCACTACGACCCTTAAATAGATCGTTGTAGGAGAGTTCATAGTCGACCTCGAGCAGGGCATAATCCGACTCGTCGGGCTCGCCAAAGATATCCATCCACTTCGACAGTCGCTCGCGCATTATTATATATAGGTCACCTCGTGGCATAAGATCCTCGCGGATATGCGCAATGGTCCTATCCGTCATCTCCGCAAATTGTGACTTCGGCAACCTGCCATCGCCCAACATATCTAATATAGTCTGCACGTGACCCACGGGAATGTCATAACAAACAAACAGACGCTCCGCAACATCGACATAATCATAATTCTCATTACCCCAAAACTGAAGTCCAAAATATGTCATCATACTCCTCTTGTTATTGTGTTTTCCTTTAAAGAGCAGGAAGCATCCGTAAAGTTATCACCCCATCGCAAAATTTTTGCAAAAAAAGGGTCTGCCTAACATAATCGTTAGACAGACCCACACTCTTAGAAGTCGTATATAATATACTATTTATTAAGTTTAGCCCAGGTATCTTTAAGCGTTACGGTACGGTTGAAGACAAGGTGATCTGGTGTAGAGTCCTTATCTACGTTGAAGTAGCCAATACGCTGGAACTGCAAGTAGTCGTAAGGCTTAGCCTCGGCGAGATACTTCTCTACGTAGCACTCTGTGAGTACCTTCAACGAATCCTCGTTGATCATCTCCTGCATAGCCTCGAGAGCCTCGCAGCCACGCTCCTTGCGGATAGCAGCCATCTCATCACGAGGATTCTCCACCTTCCACAAGCGGTCGTAGAGGCGCACCTCGGCCTTAATGCAGTGGTCGCAACTTACCCAGTGGAGAGTTCCCTTAACCTTGCGGTTTGAGCCTGGAAGACCCGTCTTGGTCTCTGGGTCGTACTCAGCATATACGGTAGTTACATTACCATTCTCATCCTTCTCACAGCCTGTACACTTAACGATATAGGCATTCTTGAGACGTACCTCCTGGCCTGGAGTCATACGGAAATACTTCTTTGGAGCATCCTCCATAAAGTCCTCACGCTCCATCCACAACTCTCGGCTGAACTCGATGGTGTGTGTTGCAGAGTTTGGATCCTCAGGGTTGTCGATAGCCTCGAATGACTCCACCTGACCCTCAGGGTAGTTGGTGATAACGAGTTTCACAGGGTCGAGGACCGCGCTTACGCGTGTAGCACGCTTGTTGAGGTCATCACGCACAGCACTCTCGAGCAACGCCATATCGTTCAACGCATCGTAGGTGGTGTAGCCAATCTTATCCACGAAGTTGCGGATAGACTCTGGCGAATAACCACGACGACGGAAGCCACACAACGTAGGCATACGAGGGTCATCCCAGCCATTTACCAAGCCCTCCTTAACGAGGATAAGCAGGTTACGCTTACTCATAAGCGTGTAGTTGAGGTTCAACTTGTTGAACTCATACTGACGTGGACGCTCATCCGATGGGTCAACACCCTCCTTCACCCAATCTACGAACAAGTCGTACAAAGGACGGTGAGGCACAAACTCCAAGGTACACAACGAGTGTGTAACACCCTCGAAGTAGTCGCTCTGACCGTGGGCAAAGTCATACATAGGGTATACCTTCCACTTATCACCTGTGCGGTGGTGTGGGTGGTTGACAACACGGTAAATGATAGGATCACGGAAGTGCATATTCGAACTTGCCATATCAATCTTGGCACGCAACACCATTCTACCCTCCTCAATCTCGCCATTTGTCATCTTCATAAAGAGGTCGAGATTCTCCTCGATAGGGCGGTTGCGGTATGGACTCTCGGTACCTGCCTGTGTAGGAGTACCCTTCTGCGCTGCAATCTCCTCCGATGTCTGCTCGTCGATATATGCCTTACCCTGCTTGATGAGGCGGATGGCGAAGTCCCACAACTGCTGGAAGTAGTCCGAAGCGTAGTACTCTGCGCCCCACTCGAAGCCGAGCCACTTGATATCCTCCTTGATAGCCTCTACATACTCCACATCCTCCTTCGTAGGGTTTGTGTCGTCGAAGCGGAGGTTACATACGCCACCATAGCGCTTTGCAACGCCGAAGTCCATACATATAGCCTTTGCGTGACCGATATGCAGGTAGCCGTTAGGCTCGGGTGGGAATCGTGTCTGAACACGCGTTTTACCCTTCGCTATCGCCTCTTCGATAACCTCCTCCACGAAGTTCAAAGACTTCTCCATTACTTCTGTTACTTCAGTTGTCATAGTTGTATATATGTGTTAATTATTTATTTTTTCTAAGGTCAAAACCGTGGTTGAAGTTCACACTTAGTGATATAAACTGTCGTGTACCCCACGCCACACCGTCGTAGTCTATCGATACTCCCGCCTCCAAAGAGAGGATGTCGTCGCAGAACAACTGTCTATAACCCAACTCTATGGCGTTGAACAACCCCTTCTGGGTGCTGTAGAATGGCGAGCCGTGATATAGATCCGCGCCATAACGGTTGTAGTAGGTGAGCAAGTTGTTACCCACATACAAGCGGTCGCGAACTATAGCGCCATACCACTCCGCCTCTACCATAACCTCCACACCCTGTGGTGCTTGCCACACATTCTCCATAATTCTGTCGCGCTGCAACGAGAGGATATACTTAGCCTCGGCGCACAAGCCTAAGTTGGGCCTATCCTCGCCCATAGCAAAGGTGTGGGTGTAGCCTATGAATGGTGTGAGCATCACATTATCCACAACACCATCGTTGGTATCGGGGTTGTAATCCTTGGCATAGTGACCCATAAGGAAGTCATATCCGAGGTGCATATCACCTACGTCGTTGCGACCATAGATATGCTTACGTCCCGACGACATTATCATAAACGCCTCGCGGGTGTCGTAGGAGCGGCGTCCTGTGTAGTCCATAGCAAACTCCACATAACTATCTGCGTCATACTCATATCGCGCCACAAGACCCTGTATGCGGTTGTGGTAGTAGCGGTAGCCACGGTCGAAGAATAGCAGACTACGCAAGCCTCGCATAGCCTCGCGAGGGAAGATTCCGGCATATACCTTGACGTGTGGCTTGCTAAGACGATAATACATCTCCACGTTCACATCCGACACAAACTTCAGGTCGTAGCCAAAGTCGAGTACGAAGTCAGCACCTAACACAATGTTGTGGTCGTCGTTCCACTCAAAGCCCACCGTTGGCGTTAGGCGCGAACTAAACAGCGTCTCGGAGCGAAGTACATACTCCATACCCACATACTCGGTGTTGTCGAAGAGCGTGGCAAAGTCTATGCCCACCACAAACCTCTGCGCCACAGAGCGTGAGGCAAAGCCACAAAGCATCGCCGCCACCAAGAGTGTATATATCGCTATCTTACGCATCCTATAGAAACATTTCACTGCAAATTTACTGAAAATATTTTATATTTTCGTATATTTGTGTCCGAAATAATAAAAAAACTTAATATCTGCAACTACAGATGAGAAAACTGCTTAACGAAGAACTTGGCCGCCCAACACTCGAGGAGTGCGCCAACATAGATAAACTTCCCGTTACGGTAATCCTCGACAATGTGCGCTCGGCGCAGAACGTAGGCTCGTTCTTCCGCACGGCCGATGCCTTTGGTATTGAGCATATTGCGCTATGCGGCATCAGCGCCACACCCCCTAACCGCGAGATTCACAAAACTGCCCTCGGCGCAGAGATGAGCGTGGCGTGGTCCTACTACCCCACAACCCTCGAGTGCGTGGAGCGACTCCGCGCGGAGGGCTACCGCATCCTCGCCATCGAGCAAATCGAGAACTCCACGATGCTCAACACCTTCCGCGCAGAAGAGGGTGTGAAGTATGCCCTTGTCTTTGGTAACGAGGTAGACGGCGTCGACCAGGCCATTGCTGACGTTGTTGACGGCGCTATTGAAATCCCACAAGTGGGCATCAAACACTCGCTCAACGTCTCCGTCTCCGCCGGCATCCTTATGTGGGAGATGTTCCGCCAGTTCGGAAAGTAGGATGTTTAGTAGGGAGTTTAGGGAAATTAGAGAATTTAGAGAGATTGATAAGATTAATTGTTCGCTAAATTCCTTAAACTCTTTAAACTCCCTAAACTCCTCAATCTCAAGACTAATACAACAAAAAAAGACCGAGCATAAAACTCGGTCTTTGTCATTGTTCTCTTCGGAGGGCACTGGATTCGAAGTCAATTGTGCAAGATTCTTACCCCTTATCTATGTGCTTCATACTGCCGATAATACGCTCTACGATGGGATATTGGGATAAATTATCTACCCTTTCACCTTCTCAATCTTCGCATACTATTCTATCGGTCTCACATCGGTGCAACTTTTTTATAGCAATAATGCACCCCCGTACTCACACCTATCTAACCCACTAAAAACCAATAGAATAGTTATTATTTATCTAAAACATACTTTCTCACTTGAACGCCTCTCCTCAATTTTTCATTTGGGCTACTCCGAAATGCTCATCAAAGAATGCTTTCAGGTTCTCTCTGGTGATAATCTCATTCAGTTCATCCTGCTTACACTGCTTTTCATATGCCTCCCATTAGAGCAAAAATTGGAATTAAAATGTAAGTCTATTTCTTATGTCCTGGACCTTCTGGGAACCAGCCTTTACGAACACGCTCTCGCTGATGGATCACTTCCAGTATGCTCCAGAAAGAAGAGAACGCAACGACTCCAAGAATTGTAGACCAAATCAGATGACTGACCATTATCGATGCTATGCCGAAGATAATTCCTGCGATTGCAAATATTATCCAGCTTTTGATACCAATGTAGTATTCCGCCTTAATTACAAGCGGATGGAATAATCCTATTATTAGGAATGTGGAGAATCCCACAAGAAGTCCGATGAAATTCATAGTTAAATTACGTTTTATCGGTACAAAGATATATAAATCATTTGAATATTGCAATATACGAAGATTACCCCCACCTTGGTAATTGTGTATCTTAGTTTTCTTATTATATGCAATAATGATTTTGGTGTTATTGTAGAAATAGCAATCTACGAGAGTAGTAATTATTTTTTCATCGCACAAAAACAACTACCATCGGTAACTGCATATGAAGATAGTTTTATACATTGTCATAGTGCTTGCACAGAATGGCGACATTCACAAAAACAAAAAAAGACGACTCGAAAGTCGTCTTAATTTTGCATAAAAGCGGAGGGCACTGGATTCGAACCAGCGGATACCTTACGATATCGGCAGTTTAGCAAACTGCTGGTTTAAGCCACTCACCCAACCCTCCTTAAACCAT
>JAFOCZ010000100.1 GCA_017380955.1 Alistipes sp. | reverse complement strand
GAGGCTCTTATTGCTGATGGCGTAAATGTTGAGATTACTGGTGCTGGTGAGATTTACCTAAAAAGTGGTGTTAGCACTATCTATGAGCAGGGTGTTGTTTCAGCAGTTATCTGCGCTAAGAATGGTGGTACTGTTACTTTCAACGACTACTCAGGTTACGTTGATGGTGGTGCAAATGATTATGCTGTTGAGGTACGCGATGGCGGTAAGGTAGTTATCAATAGCGGTTACTTCAGAGGTGCTGTTTCTGCTGTATACGCTGTAAATGGTGCAGTTGAAATCAATGGTGGTGAGTTCTGGGCTAATGACTCTGCATATCGTGCAAACTATCTTCTTAACTGCTCTGATGCTAACTACCAGAACAAAATTGCGTCAATCGTAGTTAAGGGTGGTAAGTACCACGATTTCAACCCAGCAGACAATGCAGCTGAGGGCAACGCTACTAACTTCGTAGCACAGGGTTACAAGTCTGTTGAGAAGACTAACGGTGTTTGGACTGTTGAAGCACAGAGTAATTAGTTAACTCTATATTCTTTCAGGCGCTCGGCTTCGGTCGAGCGCTTATTTTTTGGGGTAGTTATAGGTAGAGATGGGTAGTTATGGGTAGTTATGGGTAGTTATAGGGAGAGATAGGGAGGCCCCATTAGTCCCCATCAATCCCCATCAATCCCCAAAAAACACCGTAGAGCGAAAAAAATATGGTGAAAAGTTTCGCGAAATGGTCGAAATTCGGTAACTTTGTGTAAACACCTATATTATGAGCAGAAGCATTATAGACAACGGGCATTGGAACTATGAGACACTACTGTGTTACAAGAAGGCTGTGGTGATATACGACCTAACGTATATCTTCTGCTCGCGGTATATTGACAAGAGAGACCGCACGTATGACCAGATGATACAAGCAGCGCGCTCGGGAAAGCAGAATATTGTGGAGGGTTACACCGATGCCTCGACATCGTATGAGATAGCGCTGAAGTTATACAACGTGGCGCGTGGTAGTTTCAGAGAGTTACTTGAGGATTATGGTGACTATCTGCGCACGCGAGGTTTAAGAGTGTGGGAACTAAACTCCGAGGAGACGACAACGATGCGTGAGATAGGCAAGCGTGAGAGTGACAGCGCCTACTACACCACCTTAGCAGAGAGTCGCAACGACGAGGCGATAGCGAATATGCTTATAGTATTACTCCGCCAGGAGGATATGTTGCTTAATAGGTTTATAGAGTCGGAAGGCAAGCGATTTGCTGCCGCTGGAGGTTTCCGCGAAAAACTGACGCACGTGCGTCTCGCAACTCGCAAGGAGGAGTAATTCTTGGGTAGAGATAGGTAGTTATGGGGAGAGATGGGGAGACGGATAAAGTGAAAAGTGAAAAGTGAAAATTGAAAAGTAAGGTGCGCGGAGCGCGCGGTTTATTTTTGGAGAGTGATAGGGAAAGATAGGGAGAGATGGGGAGTCCCCATTAATCCCCATCAATCCCCCATAAAAAATCGCCTCGCGGAGGCGAAGCGATTACTAATTACTCACTACTAATTAAAAAAGCCTGTCTCGCGAGACAGGCTTTTCGTCTATTACCAGTTAAGGATCTTACGGAAGTCAAACTCCTCAGGGTTGGCAACGTAGGCCTTAGCAGCCTCGTAGTCCGCAGGAGTGATGTAGTGCATAAGATTGTCGATAACCTGGTGAATCTTATCAGCGTTGATATCCACAAGGCGTGGCAAGATTTTGCCCGACTTAGGATCCTGCAAATCCTTGAGGTAGAGAGGTGATACGTAGCCCTCCTGGCTGATGTAGACCATACAGCCGGTCTTACCCTCAGAGAACAACTTATAAACACCCATACCCAACTGTGAGCAGTATACAAGGTCGAAGGCGCAAGGAGTCTGGCAGCGTACCTCGTAGCCAATCTCCACAGGGCGTGACTTAACCTTGATGCCGAGGGCCTTGCAGCGCTTCTCGAGCAACGTGTTGAACATCTCAGCCTTAGAGACCTTGCCCAACTCTGGGTGACCGTGCTCGTCGTAAGAGAACTGGATACCCGACTTGAGAATCTCCTCCTTATCCAAAGAGTGGAACACACCCTCAGAGACCATAGCAGCGCCGTAGTCCATATTGAGGAGTTTACGCTTGATGATAGCCGAGATGATAAGGTTGATGATCTTGTCGATGGTGATTTTGGTCTTGTTGAACATCTCAGGGATGATGATCATAGGGTAGTGGCACGCAGAGCCGATACCGAATGCAAGGTGACCTGCAGAGCGTCCCATAGCCGCAACAACAAACCAGTTAGCCGATGTGCGAGCATCGTTATACACTGCACGACCGATAACCGAGCCGGCATTCTTAGCAGACTGGTAACCGAAGGTTGGCATACCTGCTGGCAATGGAAGGTCGTTGTCGATAGTCTTAGGAACGTGGATGTTGGCGATAGGGTACTGCTTCTCCTCGAGGAACTTAGCGATGCGGTTAGCAGTAGATGCTGTGTCGTCGCCACCTACGGTAACCAACAACTTGATGTTGTTCTGCTTGAAGAACTCAAGGTTGAAGTTGTTCTTGAAATCCTCATCTGTAGGCTTAAAACGGCTCATAGTGAGGTAAG
>JAFOCZ010000007.1 GCA_017380955.1 Alistipes sp. | reverse complement strand
TGTCTATCTTCGACCCAACGTCGTTGCTCTCGCAGTTGAATCGCAACGAGGCGGAGAGCGTCGACAAGCACATCGCCTACAACATTGCGCTTGCCGAGCATTTCTCGCGCCTGAGCAACGGAGCATATGACATCACCATCAAGCCTCTGACCGATGCGTGGGGTTTTGGTCGTGAGAGGTCGCACAACCGCCTGGTGAACGTAGACTCAATACTCTCGTTCGTAGGCTACGACAAACTCCACATTGATGGCAACAAACTCATCAAGCACGACCCACGAGTGCAGATAGACCTCAACTCCATTGCCAAGGGCTATGTTGTGGATATGGTGGCGGAGCGACTCGAGGCATTGGCAATCGAGAGTTATATGGTGAACATTGGCGGCGAGGTGCGCTGCAAGGGCGATAACCCCAAAGGCGAGAAGTGGTCTATAGGCATTGAGACCCCCTACGATGGTAATATGGCAATGGTTAGTTTCGAGAAGATTATCTACCTGGACAACGCCGCTGTGGCAACATCGGGTAACTACCGCAGATTCTACATCGCAGAGAATGGCGATAAGGTGACGCACACCATAGACCCTCGCACAGGATATAGCGTATCGAGCACCCTGCTCTCGGCAACCATCATCGCCGAGGAGTGTGCCGTGGCGGATGCCGCAGCAACGATGTTTATGGCACTGGGTGCGGATGAGGCTATGGAGGTTGCGGAGCGTTGCGAGGAGGAGTTAGGACTCAGATACTACTTCATCTTTGCCGATGGCGAGGAATACCGCGTGGAGTGTTCCGAGGAGTTTAAAAATTAGGTTATGAAGACCCTGCTACTATACAACCCCAAGGCGGGCAAACGACGTGTGGTGCGCAACCTCGATAACATCGTGGCGACGTTCCAGAAGGCAAACTTCGTCGTGAAGCCCCAGATTCTCGAGTTCGACAAAAACCCTTTTGACGGCAATGAGGATATGGAGTTGGTGGTGGTATGTGGCGGTGATGGCACCATAAACTTTGTGGTTAACAAGATGCGCGAGAAGGGTCTCGACATCACATTGGGCATCATCCCCGCAGGCACGGCGAATGACTTTGCAGGGGCTATAGGCGCTAAGCACAACATACTTCGTGCAGCACGACAGATTGCCCGAGGCACGGAGCGCAGAGTAGACTGCGGCAAGGTTAACGACCGCTATTTTGTGAATGTGCTGAGTTTCGGAGTGCTCACGACAACCTCGCAGCAGACTTCGGATGCCGAGAAGCATATCTTCGGTAAGTTGGCATATCTGCGTGTTGGCACTCGTGACCTGATGACTATGCACCGCATACCTATCGTTGCGAAGTTCGACAATGAGGAGGTACACACCGATGCCGCTATGATGCTCATCTTCAACGGTCGCAGCGCAGGACGCTTTAAGTTAGCCCCCGATGCCAGCATCAACGATGGTATGCTCGACATACTGATTCTCGACTACGAGAATATGGCAAAGATATGTGCGAGTATGATGCACTACCTCATAGGAGGCAAAGATAGCAAGGTGCGATACATACGCACCAACCACATAGAGTTGCACTGCGACATCGACGAGCGCACGGATGTCGACGGACAGCCAGGACCACAGTTCCCGCTCAGCGTGGAGTGCCTTAAGGATGAGTTGAAGATACGAATTTAGGATAAAAGATATAGGGCCGTGGCCCAAAGTAAGATAAGATAGTAAAACTATATGAAGCAGGATGGCATCAAAAGGACCTCTATCGAGAGGTTAAAGTCGCGTTTCGAGACTGCATACTACTCGGAGGATATGGTTATCACTCCGCTTGTTATGTTTCGCGAACTCGACGACCTGACAGCACTTATACAGGGTGTATCTATCGGCGTCACCGTCAGCGGCACAGCACGCATCAAGATTAACGGTAAGATGCACGAGTTGCGCCCAAATACGCTCTTCATATTCAACGAGAACACCGTTATCGAGCAGGTAAAGGCCTCGATACGTTCGTCGGGATATATGATTACCTACTCGCAGCAGTACCTCAACAGCATCCACGTAGATACTCAGGATTTGATATCTATCTACCACGGATTCTTGGATGAGCCTTGTGTGCAGGTGAGCCCCGAGGAGGCTACATACATCCACGACATCTCGAAACTTATGCGTTCGGTGTTGTGTGACTACACCCCTTCGGCAAACCGCAAGAAGATTATCAGTTCGCTGTTTGCGGCTATGTTCCACTATGTTATGGGCATCCTGCAGCAGCATACCCTGCCTTCTAACGGCTCGGTGAGCAACCGCACCGATGAGTTGTTCAACACATTCCTCGACCTGTTGCGTCAGCACTGTAGCACCGAGCGTAGCGTGGAGTTCTACGCCCAGAAGATGAACATCACGCCAAAGTACCTCTCACTGATTCTCAAGAAGAAGAGTGGCCGCAACGCCTCGAAACTTATCGACGAGGCTGTGGTATACGAGGCTAAGCGTCTGTTGAAATACTCGGGTTTGAGCATCCGCGATATTGCCCTTAAGTTAAACTTTGCGTCGCAGAGTTTCTTTGGCAAGTATTTCAAGCAGAGGGTTGGTGTGTCGCCATCACGATATAAGATTTGGGATGGTCGCACCGAGGGTATCATAGCCTCGGACAGCGCATTCCCCGACCCAGCACTCGAGGAGTTGGCAAACGAAGAAAACAATTAAACAAACAATTAAATAAAACTAAACCAAAAATTTATGAAAAATCTTTTTAAGTCAGTAGTGCTTGCTATAGCACTAATGCTTCCTTTTGCAGTGTCGGCACAGGATGCTGCAAAGACTACAGGCTCTGTAGTTAATGAGAACGATGGTGCGCCTGTAGAGTGGGCCATCAGCGCCGAGGAGTTGGAGGATGGCAACTTTGCCGTTACCCTCGAGGCTACTATCGCCGAGGGCTTCCACGGTTACCCTATGACAGACTTCTCTGCTCCTTACTTCGAGTTTGACAACGCAGAGGTTGTTGGTGATATCGTTGAGACCCTCACTCCTGAGGAGCACGGTATCGATGAGTTGACAGGTGGTCCTTCTCTTATCTACTACAACAAGGCTATCTACGTTCACACCATCAAGGCTGAGGCTGGTAAGAAGGTTACTGGTTACATTAGCGCTACTATCTGCACTAACGACACCAACCAGTGCACCTCAAACCCTGCTACATTCTCTATCCAGATGCCTGGTGAGGCTGTTGTAGCGGCTGCTGAGGGTGCTTCTGCAACTTCTGCTGCTGCACCACTCGACTGGGGCTCAATCATCACTGCTATCCTCTGGGGCTTCGCAGCGTTGTTGACTCCTTGTGTATTCCCTATGGTGCCTATGACCGTATCATTCTTCGTTAAGGGCTCACAGTCACCTGCTCAGGGTCGTTTCCGCGCTACTATGTACGGTGTGTTCATCATCGCACTCTATGTGTTGCCTATCGCTATCCTCGTGCTTTTGTCTAACGCCTTCGGCACAAACATCGCGGGTGATATCTTCAACGCTATCGGTACTCACTGGATTCCAAACCTTATCTTCTTCGTTATCTTTATGATCTTCGCAGCATCATTCCTCGGTGCTTTCGAGATTACATTGCCTTCATCACTTGTTAACAAGAGCGACGAGGGTGCTGATAAGGGTGGCTTGGTAGGTATCTTCTTTATGGCGTTGACCCTTGTACTCGTATCATTCTCTTGTACAGGTCCTATCGTAGGCTCTGTTATCATCAGTTCTACAAGCGGTGGTGTGTGGATGCCTATCATCACTATGGCTGCGTTCGCTATCGCCTTCGCTCTTCCATTTACCGTATTGGCGTGGTTCCCATCATTGCTTAAGAACTTGCCAAAGAGCGGTGGTTGGTTGAACTCTGTAAAGGTTGTCCTCGGCTTCATTGAGGTTGCTCTCGGTTTGAAGTTCTTGATGACTGCAGACCAGACTATGCACTGGGGCTTGCTCGACCGTGAGGTATACCTTGCTATCTGGATCGTGACATTCTCATTGCTCGGCTTGTACTTGCTCGGCAAACTCCGCTTTGCTCACGACGACGAGGTTAAGCACGTTTCAGTATTCCGCCTCACTCTCGCTATCGGCGTATTCTCATTCGTAGTATATATGATCCCTGGTATGTTTGGTGCACCACTTAACGCTATCTCAGGTTACATCCCACCAATGACTACTCAGGACTACCAGATCAACGGTCGCGTTGACAACGCTAACACTGGCCGCAAGTATGCAGACTTCCTCCACTTGCCACACCAGTTGGAGGGTCACTTCGACTTCGAGGAGGCTGTTGCAGATGCTAAGAAGCAGAACAAGCCTATCTTCGTAGACGTTACAGGTCACGCTTGTAACAACTGCCGTGAGATGGAGACTATGGTATGGAGCCACAGCAGCGTATTGCCTATGTTGCAGAAGGACTTCGTAATCTGCGCATTGTATGTTGACGATAACACCAAGGTTGAGGGTGGCAAGCGTTTGGGCTCTATCAACTCTAAGTTTGCTCAGGATCGCTGGGGTGTTAACGCACAGCCAGGTTACATCTTGCTCTCTCCAGACGGTGAGACAGTATTGGCAGGCCCACGTGGTTACGACACCAACATCGAGGCCTTCGTAGAGTTCCTTAACACTGCTAAGAACGCTATGTAATAGCCCTCGTGTTCAAAGAAAAACG
The DNA here is from genome assembly GCA_017380955.1 of Alistipes sp. Lineage (GTDB taxonomy): Bacteria > Bacteroidota > Bacteroidia > Bacteroidales > Rikenellaceae > Alistipes. Next base: position 15,646 of record JAFOCZ010000007.1, on the reverse strand, counting down.
ACTCCTTCGGGGGTCGTTTTTTTTGTGAGGTGAAAGGTGAAAACTGAAAACTGAAAAGCGTGGTGTCTACGACGGTTTCTAAGTGAAAAGTGAAAGGTGAAAACTGAAAAGTAGGGTGCGCTTCGCGCGAGGTATATTTTTGGGTAGTTATGGGTAGTTATATGTAGTTATGGGGCTCTACCCATTGTTACCTATCAATCCACATCTCTCCCTATCTCTCCCCATCAATCCCCATCTCTAGATGCAACGCTCGGCAAAAAAAATGAGGAAGGGCTGTACTGATGCGTACTGCCCTTTCTCATTTATTTTTGTTAGCGGCAGCAGATGCTGCCTTATAATCGAAAATTATCCGAGGAAGGATTTGAGAGGAATGGAACGTGACGACTGGCGAAGTTTGCGAATAGCCTTCTCCTTAATCTGACGTACACGCTCGCGGGTGAGGTCGAACTTCTCACCAATCTCCTCGAGGGTCATCTCGGATGTGCCGATGCCAAAGAAGTAGCGGATGATATCCTGCTCACGGTCTGTGAGGATCTCGAGGGCACGCTCCACCTCTGTTGCGAGTGACTCGTTGATAAGACCACGGTCGGCATTTGGAGAGTCGGTGTTCACCAACACGTCGAGGAGGCTGTTATCCTCACCATCGGCAAATGGTGCATCCACAGAGATGTGACGACCTGCCACACGGAGGGTGTCGGTAACCTTCTCCTTTGGGAGTTCGAGTTCTGTTGCCAACTCCTCGGCAGATGGGGTACGCTCGTGCTCCTGCTCGAAGCGTGCGAATGCCTTGTTAATCTTGTTTAGTGAGCCCACCTGGTTGAGTGGAAGGCGCACGATACGAGACTGCTCGGCGAGGGCCTGGAGGATAGACTGACGAATCCACCATACGGCATATGAGATGAACTTAAAGCCTCGTGTCTCATCGAACTTCTCGGCAGCCTTGATAAGTCCGAGGTTACCCTCGTTGATAAGGTCTGGGAGGCTGAGGCCCTGATTCTGATACTGCTTTGCTACAGACACCACGAAACGGAGGTTAGCCTTTGTAAGGCGCTCCAGCGCCTCCTGGTCGCCCTTACGGATTCGTTGCGCGAGTTCCACCTCCTCCTCTACGGAGATGAGTTCCTCTTTACCGATTTCCTGAAGGTACTTGTCCAATGACGCGCTCTCGCGGTTAGTAATCGACTTGGTAATCTTTAATTGACGCATAAAAAACTCTTTGTTCTTACAACTTCTATTCCTATATTTTGCCTTATATACGCAATGTAGTTCATTTTTGTTTCACTCCCCACAACATTTTTTTACACATAAGATGCTTGTGTGGCGAAATATATAACATATTCTCACGAGATTTTTGCTCGTATATCGCCAAAAATTGCTAACTTTGCGGAATATAGTAGCAATACTACCACAAGGTGGTAGAGGATTACTAATTACTAATTAACAAATTACTCATTAACAATTATGCACCGCAGTGGCTTTGTAAATATCATCGGTAATCCCAACGTGGGAAAATCTACGCTTATGAATCAACTTGTCGGCGAGCGTCTCTCGATTATCACATCAAAGGCGCAGACCACACGTCACCGCATTATGGGTATCGTGAATGGCGAGGACTTCCAGATTGTATACTCCGACACCCCGGGTATCCTGAAGCCTAACTACAAACTCCAGGAGAAGATGATGAAGTTTGTGCGTGGTGCTATCACCGACGCCGACGTGTTGCTCTACGTCACCGACACTGTGGAGGATAGCGACCGCTCGGCAGAGATTATCGAGAAGGTAAACCTCTCGGGAGTGCCTACCATTGTTGTTATCAACAAGGTGGACCTCACAACACCTGAGAAGTTGACAGCACTTGTCGAGAAGTGGCAGGCGCTGTTGCCTAATGCCATCATAGCACCCTGCTCGGCAAAGGAGAAGTTCAACATCGAGGGAGTCTTCAACCTCATCCTTGAGCGATTGCCCGAGGGCGAGGCCTTCTACCCTAAGGATACGCTTACGGATAAGACCTTGCGCTTCTTCGCCTCGGAGATTATCCGCGAGAAGATACTTCTAAACTACGACAAGGAGATACCATACTCTTGTGAGATTGGCATCGAGGCATACAAGGAGGAGCCTACCATAGACCGTATCTCGGCAACTATATATGTGGCACGCTCGTCACAGAAGGGTATTGTCATAGGTCACAAGGGCGAGAAACTAAAGCGTGTGGGACAGCAGGCGCGTATCGACCTTGAGGAGTTCCTCGGCAAGAAGGTGTTCCTCGAGTTGTACGTTAAGGTACAGGAGGATTGGCGTAACAACGATGGTCAGTTACGCCGCTTCGGCTACGAACTCGAATAATAAAAGGTTGCAGAGTACCGTTTAGGAGGTATGAGAAGGATTGTTGCTATCATAGCGCTGCTTGTAATGGTTGTCGCACTGCCCCAGAGGAGTGCGGCACAGTACAACCGTAGTTATATCTACTGGGTGGGACAGCAGTGTATGATAAACAACGACTACCGCGAGGCTATAGACCTCCTCAACGTGCTGCTACGCCACGACGAGAAGGACTTCGACGCCTACTTCCTGCGTGGCATCGCCAAGTATAACCTCGACGACCTGCTGGGTGCGGATGCCGACTTCTCGACAGCCGTAACGCTAAACCCTGTGTTTACGGGGGCGTTCTACTATCGTGCCATAACACGCACACGTCTGGGAAACTACGACGATGCTCTGAATGACTTCCAGCAAGCCATAGAGTTGCGTCCCGACCTCCCCGACCCATACTATAGCCGTGGTGTGACACGTCTGCTGAATCAGCAGTTTGGCTTGGCGATAGAGGACTTCGACAAGTATATACGCTATGAGAAGCGCCACGTTGCGGCATACATAAACCGCGGCACTTGCTACCTCTACCTCAAGGATACCGCCAAGGCTTACGACAACTTCAACCTCGCCATACGCACCAACCGCGAAGACCCCGACGCATATAACCGTCGTGGCTCGTTGTATATGGAGGAGCAGCGATATGAGGAGGCGCGTGGTGACTTCGACAAGGCTATAGGTTGCGACAGCGCATATCTGCCTGGATACTTCAACCGCGCACTTGTGAACAACTATCTCCACCGCCCTTTGGCATCGTTGGCGGATTTCGACAAGGTGATAGCCATAGACTCCACAAACTCACTCGGTTACTTCAACCGCGCCATAGTGCGCTCCGAGATTGGCGACTACAACCGCGCGCTTGAGGATTTCAACCAGGTGGCACACTACTCCCCCGACAATGTGCTTGTGTACTACAACCGTGCTATGTTGCACACACGTCTGGGAGACTTCGACGCTGCCATAGCGGACTACACACGCGCCATAGAGTTGTACCCCGACTTTGCGAATGCCTATCGTGGTCGTAGCGTGCTACGTCGTGCGCAGCGTGATGTTAGAGGTGCAGAGAGTGATGAGCGCACCGCAGAGCGTAAGATTGCCGAGTATCGCACACGTCTCAAGGACTCTACATACTCGATATATGCCGACACAGCACAGCGTCTCGACAAACTCCTCGGCTTCGAGAGCCGATTGTTGGAGCGTAACTTCGAGCGCATAGCATCGTCGGTTACACAGGCCGGAGATGATGGTCTGACGCTGATACCTATGTTCCGCTTCACGCTTATGGGCGAGGATAGCGTGGTGGTAGACCAGCGTGCTAAGCGTTTTGCTACGCAGCGTGTTACGGAGTTTGTGGGCTCTATGCACAACCCACACCTGCGTCTCGACTGTCGCTCCTCGAATCTCGAGCCCGACACGCTGATAGCCATAGACCGCCGCATAGCAGAACGTATGCATAACGAGGAGACCAAGCAGTGGCGCACGCTCTTTGAGCGCGGTGTGAGTCAGGCACTTATAAAGCAGTATACCAACGCTGTGAACACCCTCACAGAGGCTATACACATAAACCCTGCAAACCCATTCCTATACATCAACCGCGCTACGACACGCGCCGAGATGATAGACTTTATATCCTCTATAGACAACAGTTATCAGACCATAACCCTCGACTCCGACCCTGCGAAGCGTCTGCATAACACAGGCTCAAGGACATATAACTACGACGAGGCTATCGAGGATGTGAACAAGGCTATAAAGTTGTACCCCGACTTTGCCGAGGCGTACTACAACCGTGCCAACCTGATGGCCATATCGGGTAAGTTACCCGAGGCGTATGACGACTATACGCGAGCCATAGAGTTAGAGCCAAATATGGGCGAGGCGTACTACAACCGTGGTCTGGTGCAGATATTTATGAAGGATACGCGAAAGGGCTGTATGGATTTGTCGAAGGCGGGAGAGTTGGGAATCCTCGCAGCGTATGACATCCTCAAGCAGTTCCGCATCGCAGAACATAACTAACCGATAATAACCAACTATTTAATAACCTATAAATTTAAGTATTATGACTCAAACAATTCATCGCAAACTTAACGACTCGGGCTTTGCTCGCTGGACAGCGTTGATCCTCATCTCATTGATGATGTTCTTCGCATATATGTTCGTCGATATGCTATCGCCCCTCAAGGAACTCCTTGACACAACACTCCAGTGGAACAGCACAACATTTGGTACATACGCTGCTTCGGAGTACTTCCTCAACGTATTCTGCTTCTTCCTCATCTTCGCAGGTGTAATCCTCGATAAGATGGGTATTCGCTTTACAGGTCTTTTGTCAGCATCGCTGATGGTTATCGGTGCGTGCATCAAGTTCTACGCTATGAGCGAGTGGTTTGTAGGCACAGGCCTCGAGGCTTGGTTGAACTCTTGGTGGGTAGACCTCCCAGGCTCTGCTAAGTTGGCGTGCTTCGGCTTTATGATCTTTGGTTGCGGTTGCGAGATGGCAGGTACTACAGTGTCGAAGTCTATCGCTAAGTGGTTCAAGGGCAAGGAGATGGCTATGGCTATGGGCTTGGAGATGTCTATCGCACGTTTGGGCGTTTTCGCAGCGATGTGGCTCTCACCAATGGTCTCTAAGGCTTTCAACGCATCGGTATCTGCACCTGTGGCATTCGGCGCTGTGCTGTTGATGATTGGTCTTATCTTCTACTTCGTATTCGTGCTTATGGACCGCAAACTCGACGCTCAGTTGGAGGCTTGTGGCGAGTTGGAGAAGGAGGCTTCAGAGGAGGAGTTCAAGTTCAGCGACTTGGGCAAGATCTTCACAAGCAAGATGTTCTGGTTGGTGGCATTGCTCTGCGTATTGTACTACTCAGCAATCTTCCCATTCCAGCGCTACGCTCCTGACTTCTTGGATAAGACTTTGGATATCACAAATGGTGCACAACTCTTCAGTTGCTTCCCAATCCTTGCAATGTGTCTCACACCATTCCTCGGTGCGTTCATCGACCGTAAGGGTAAGGCTGCTTCGATGTTGATGGTTGGCTCACTCATTATGATTGCTTGCCACTTGAGTTTCGCATTCTTGTTGCCTATGTTCCCATCTAAGGTGTTGGCTGTTACTATCATCGCCATCCTCGGTGTGTCATTCTCATTGGTACCTGCGGCGTTGTGGCCTTCAGTGCCAAAGATCATCGACGAGCGTATCCTCGGCTCGGCATACTGCGTAATCTTCTGGATTCAGAACTGGGGCTTGTTGCTCGTTCCTGTGGTTATCGGTAAGGTTTTGGACGCAACAGGTGGTTACACTATGCCTATGGTTATCTTCTCGTCATTTGGCGTTATCGCACTCTTCATCGGTATGTTGCTCAAGCGCGAGGACAAGAAGAAGGGTTACGGTATGGAGTTGCCAAACATCAAGTAACGATACCTATATTTATATTATACGAAGTGCTTCGGGTGACCGGGGCACTTTTTTGTTAAGTGAAAGGTGATAAGTGAAAAGGGAAAAGTAAGGAAGGGTTAATATGGGTTTCGATGAGGTAATATGAGAGCACTCATAGTAACCCATCGAAACACATAGTAACTCATACTAACTCAGCGTCGCAGACACCACACTTTTCAGTTTTCACCTTTCACTTTTCACTTAAAAATTATGTTTTGCTTTTGCAAGTCATAATTTTTTCTTATCTTTGCCACTGCAATGGTTCTCCGAGAGGAGATTAAAAGGGAATCGGGTGGAAATCCCGGACAGTTCCCGCTGCTGTGAATCTCATATGCATAGCCATATGGCGTGCAGACTCTACGACATCTAATTGTCACTGGGGCGAAACCCTGGGAAGGCATCGTGGAGTGAGACAAGTCAGAAGACCTGCCAAGCATTTATTACGAGATTGTGCCTGCGGCGAATGGGCGAGTCTGCGACTTGAGATTATCAGGTTTACATACTTTGGAGGGTGCCACGACTACAGAGGGCAACGAGAATGAGGAGAGAGGGCGTAATAGGATTATTGCATCTCAGCATCACGGCACATCCCACACCGCACAATCATCGTAGTGTTTAAGTTTACGGAGAATGACCTTTAAACAACAACATTATGAGAAGATTTTTATGTTTGGCTGTAAGCACTATAGTAGCGCTTGCGGCAATGGTAGGATGCACCTACGATGACGACCCTATTTGGGACAAGATGAAGGAGTTAGAGCAGGAGGTTGCGCAAAACAGAGAGGACATCGCAACACTCTCAGCACTCATCGAGGCTATGAACAGCGGTAAACTTATCGTTGCCACTACCGAGACCGACGAGGGTGTGGTCATCACGTTCAACGACGGCAGTACGGTTGTGATACGAAATGGCGTGGATGGTAAAGACGGCGCGGATGGCGAAGATGGCAAAGATGGGGACTCGCTATTTGTGTCGATAGAGGAGACCGAGGATGAGGTGATTATAACACTTACGGATGGTCGTAAAATAGTGATACCAAAGTACAAAGAGTCCGACTCTGAGCCAGAGCCAGAACTCACTTATGAGTTGCGCGTATTGACGTTCGAGGATGAGGATGCGATGTTTGAGCCATATACGCTGGACTATGCCGATGTGGAGATTACGACGTGGAGCGACCTTATCGACGATGTGCAGTATAGCGGAGCATTGCTGTATGGCGACTTTGGCGAGCACCTATATCATTGGTATGACAAGGGCAACACCGAGTTGCAACACTCCTTCACAACGCCATATTGGGGTGGCGGAGGTCACGCCATATCGAACTATGTGGTAGAGGACTACACTACTCTTCCCGAGGGCTACTATGGTTGGTATGAGTTGCAGTTATCGGTGCCTAATGGAGGATGTGGTGGGTCGCAGAACTTCGCAATACACAACGGCTACATCGACGACTTCAACCAGCAGATTTACGATCCCGAGGTTGCGATGATAGAGTTCGCAGATGGCATAGAGAGGGTTATAGACCATATGTGGGTGATGAACACCTGCTATGTCCTCAACTCACTGACCTTTGGCGATGGTTTTAACTCACCCGCCATTGCAACAACATCGTTTTGTATTGTGGCTACGGGATATGACGCCGAAGATGGCGTAGTGGGAAGTTGTGAGTTTGCACTATGCCAGGATGGTGTGGCTATCAGCGAGTGGAGCAAGTGGGATATGACAGCGCTGGGTAAGGTGGCGAAGGTGACACTAAACTTCGCAGCCAGCGACGACCTTATAGGAGAGTATGGACTCAACTGCCCTGCATACTTCGCCTATGACAACATTGCAGTACGATTTGACTTATAGAATATGAATAGAATTTTAGATTTAATAATTGTGTGTGTGGTGACTATGGTGGCCTCGTCGTGTAACATCGACGAGGTGACCATAACACCTTTTCCCGAGCAGGAGCCGGAGACATCAAGCATTGTAACAGTCTATGACTATACCCCTGCACCAGGGCAGTTTATAGGCGACACCAAGACTATGGGCTTCGACGGTACTGAGACAACACGCGAGGCTGCCATAGCATATGCACAGCGACGACTCGACAACAAACAGTTGCTGCCGCTCGGAGCATTTGGCGGCTATGTGGTTGTGGGCATTGAGGGTGGCATAACCAATCGTGAGGGTGATGACTTCGCGATTCTCGGCAACGCCTTCGACGGCTCATCGGAGCCTGGCATAGTGTGGGTTATGAGGGATGAGAATGGCAACGCAGAGCCCGATGACACCTGGTATGAGTTGGAGGGCTCGGAGTCGTTCAGTGATGACACTATACAGCACTACGAGGTAACATACTACCGCCCTGAGGCTGAGAATATGGATGTAGAGTGGGAAGATAACCTCGGAGGCAAGGGTGTTGTGGAGCACCTCGCATCGTTCCACAACCAGGCTTACTACTACCCTACTTGGATTGCGGAGGAGAGTTACACGCTCGTTGGCAAGTGTCTCAAGTCGAAGAGTTATGACAAGTCGGGAAACGGCACACAGTGGGTAAACCCCGCCTTTGAATGGGGATATGCCGATAACGCATCTGCGGAGTGTGAGGCGGGTGAGAATCGTTTCGACATCGCAAGGGCTGTGGCGACATCGGGAGAGAGTGTGGCGTTGGAGAGCGTGGACTTTGTGAAGGTGCAGTGTGCCATACAGCAACAGTGTGGCTGGATTGGCGAGGTATCGACAGAGATTAAAAGCATCATAATTATTGATAATGAGTAGGTTATCGCTATACATATTTGTTATTATATCTCTCACCGCGTGTATGAAGTGGGAGTATGGCCTTGAGGAGGAGTTTGACACCTCGGCATCGGGTGAAGGTCTCTTCATCTGCAACGAGGGTAACTTCCAGTATGGCAACGCCACGCTATCCTACTACGACCCTGTGACCAAGGAGGTGCAGAACGAGGTATTCTACCGCTCCAACGCTATGAAGTTGGGCGATGTGTGTCAGAGTATGATAATCCGCGATGGCATAGGCTGGGTTGTGGTGAACAACTCCCACGTGGTGTTTGCCATAGACATCAATACCTTCAAGGAGGTGGGACGCATAACAAACCTGACATCACCACGCTACATACACTTCATATCGGATGATAAGGCATACATAACGCAGATTTGGGATAACCGTATATTCATCGTAAACCCCAAGCGTTATGAGATTACGGGATATATCAACATCCCGAATATGACGATGGAGTCGGGATCTACGGAGCAGATGGTGCAGTATGGCAAGTATGTGTATGTAAACTGCTGGTCGTACCAAAACCGTATACTGAAGATTGACACCGAGACCGACAAGGTGGTGGACGAGTTGGTAGTGGGAATACAGCCTACATCGCTGGTTATGGACTGCAACAACAAGTTGTGGACGGTGACAGATGGTGGCTACGAGGGCTCGCCATATGGTCACGAAGCACCATCGCTATATCGCATAGATGCCGAGACATTCACCATCGAGAAGCAGTTTCGATTCTCGTTTGGCGACTGGCCTTCGGAGGTGCAGTTGAACGGCACGAAGGATAAAATCTATTGGCTCAACGACGATGTGTGGGAGATGGACGTGACGGCAGATATGGTGCCAGTACGCCCCTTCCTACCCTACGACAACACGTTGTACTATGGTCTCACGGTATGCCCACGCACGGGAGATGTATACATCGCCGATGCCATAGACTATGTGCAGCAGGGAATGGTATATCGCTACTCGAAGGATAAGGAGTTGCTCGATAGTTTCTATGTTGGCATCATCCCCGGAGCATTCTGCTGGAAGTAACACCACTACCCCACTATTACTATGAAGAGACTGATACTCATACTTCTGACCTTCGCACCCCTTATCGCCATAGCGCAGGATGACACACGCAACTGGGCGACACGCGGTATTCGTGTGGGTGAGGTGGCGGTGTATGGCAACCGCCCTATGAAGGAGATAGCCATAACCGAGACAAAACTCGACACCATAGCCCTCAAGGAGAACATCGCTCTGTCGATGGCCGATGTGCTGACGTTCAACACCTCGATATTTGTGAAGAACTATGGTCGTGCAACGCTATCAACGGTGTCGTTTCGTGGTACATCACCCTCGCACACCCAGGTGTCGTGGAACGGTATGAAGATAAACTCGCCGATGCTCGGTATGACCGACTTCTCGATGATACCCTCGTTCTTCGTGGATGACGCATCGCTGCTGCACGGCACATCGTCGGTGAATGAGACAGGTGGTGGCTTGGGCGGTGCAGTGAAACTCGCCACGAAGCCTGCCGACAACCGTGGTTTCGGCTTGCAGTATATCCAGGGTGTGGGCTCGTTCAAGACCTTCGATGAGTTTCTGCGCCTGACATACGGCAATGACCACTGGCAGGTATCTACACGAGCGGTATACTCCTCATCACCAAACGATTACAAATATCGTAACCACGACAAGAAGGAGAATGTCTACGATGAGGATATGAACATCGCAGACCAATACTACCCCGTGGAGCGTAACCGCAGTGGTGCGTACAAAGACCTGCACATACTGCAAGAGGTGTACTACAACACGGGCAAGGGTGACCGCATAGGTCTCAACGCCTGGTACATAAACTCCAACCGTGAGTTGGCGATGCTCACCGTGGACCACGGCGACGACACCGACTTCGACAACCGCCAACGTGAGCAGACATTCCGTGGCGTGGTGTCGTGGGACCATCTGCGTGATGGCTGGAAGATAGGCGCTAAGGCGGGATATATCTACACCTGGATGGCGTATGACTATAAGCGTGATGTGGGAAATGGCATAATGGCGGTTATGACACGCTCACGTTCGCGTATAAACACCATATATGGTCAGGCAGATGGCGAATACTCCATAGGTAACAAGTGGCTCTTCACGGCCAACGTATCGCTGCACCAGCATATCGTCGTCAGCGAAGATAAGAACATCGTGCGTCAGGATGGTAACAAGGCCATCGTGGGATACAGGAAGGGACGCCCCGAGGTATCGGCATCCGTATCGGCGAAGTGGCGACCTACGGAGAGCATAGGAGTGTCGTTGGTGGTGCGTGAGGAGATGTTTGGCAAGGAGTGGACACCGATAATCCCAGCGCTGTTTGTGGATGGCGTGGTGTCGAGGGCAGGAAACATCGTGGCTAAGGCATCTATATCGCGCAACTATCGCTTCCCGACGCTCAACGACCTATACTTCCTGCCTGGTGGTAACCCCGACCTGCGCAGCGAGAGCGGCTGGACATATGACGCAGGGCTATCCTTCGCCGTGGGCAGAGAGGGTCTGTACTCGCTGAGTGGCTCAGCAACGTGGTTTGAGTCCTACATCTCGGACTGGATTATATGGTTGCCAACACCCAAGGGCTTCTTCTCGCCCGACAACATCAAGGATGTGCACGCCTATGGCATCGAGACCAAGGCGGACCTCGACATAACCCTTGCCAAAGATTGGCATCTCGGCATCGACGGCACATTCTCGTGGACACCATCTGTGAACATCGGCGAGCCTCGCACACCGGCGGATAAGTCGGTGGGTAAGCAGTTGCCCTACGTTCCCGAGTTATCATCGTCGGTGACAGGACTCGTGACGTGGCGTAAGTGGTCGTTCCTATATAAGTGGTGCTACTACTCGGTGCGCTACACAATGTCGTCGAACGACATCTCGCTATCGGGAAAGTTACCGCCATACTTTATGTCGAACATATCCCTCGAGCGCGTCATCAGCCTCCGCTGGGCAGATATCTCGCTGAAGGGCACTGTGAATAACCTCTTCAACGAGGAGTATCTCTCGGTATTGTCACGCCCTATGCCAGGCATCAACTTCGAGGTTTTCGTGGGCATCACGCCGAAGTTTAAAACGAGGTGAAAGGTGAAAAGTGAAAGGTGAAAACTGAAAAGTAAGGCGTCTGCGACGCGTGTCTATTAGTATAGTATGTCATCCCGAGCGAAGCCGAGGGATCTCCTAATATACAAACCGTAGACAACGAGCACATAACGAGGAGATTCTTCGACTACACTTCGTTCCGCTCAGAATGACATTTCTTGTGTCAGGGTAGTTATGGGGAGAGATGGGGAGAGATGGGGAGAGATGGGGAGAGATGGGGAGAGATGCGTAGTTATGGGTAATTCCCCATCAATCCCTATTAGTCCCCATCAATCCCCATAATAAACTCAGCGCTTTAGCGCACCACACTTTTCAGTTTTCACCTTTCACTTTTCACTTAAAAACCGTCGCAGACGCCATACTTTTCAGTTTTCACCTTTCTCCTTTCACTTTTTTTGTTATCTTTGCACTATGATACGTCTTTCGCTGATAATTGCAACGTATAACCGTGCAGAACAACTGATGGTAACACTACGCTCCGTGGCAGCGCAGTGCGCTACACCATCGCTGTGGGAGTGCATCGTCGTGGATAACAACTCCAAAGATGATACACACCAAAGGGTCACAGCATTCCAGGAGCAACACCCAAATCTCAACATACACTACTGCTTCGAGGCTGAGCAGGGACTCTCCGCAGCACGCAACGCCGGCATACGTCGTGCCGAGGGTGATATCCTTGCGTTCATAGATGATGATGAGCGCATAGTACCCGATTTCATCACTGCATACATAGAACTCTTTGATACTCAGGCGGATGCTATGTCCGCGGGAGGCAAGATTATTGCCGAGTACCCCACAGGGCGACCACGATGGATGTCGCGCTACGTGGAGCAGCCTATAGCCAACCCTATGGACTTTGGCGAGGTGGTAGTGCCATTCCCCAAGGGTCGCATACCCGGAGGTGGTAATATGGCTATGCGCCGTGAGGTTTTTGAACGTATCGGCGTATTTGACACCTCGTTAGGACGCACGGGAAAGCGTCTGCTCGGCGGTGAGGAGAGCGACCTCTTTGAGCGTATGGCGAGGGAGGGTATGGCGTGCTACTATGTTCCTCGTGCGGTGATGTACCACATAATCCCTGCCGAGAAACTCACGGCGGAGTATTTCGACCGTCTGGCCTATAACATAGGCCTAAGCAAGCGTCGTCGTGCCGAGATTCACAACCGCATAGTGGCGTTATACATTGGCGAGGCCCTCAAGTGGTGCGCAACGCTGTTGTTGTGTCTTGTGCACCGTCCCGCACAGGCGAGGTATCTGCTGAGGCTGAGGAAGGGAATCACGAGGGGAATGAGGAGTGAGGAGTGAGTAATTAGTAATGGGTCGCCTCTGCGAGGCGATTATAAAGTGAAAAGTGAAAGGTGAAAAGTGTGGTGTCTGCGACGCGTGTATATTAGTATAGTATGTCATCCCGAGCCTGCCGAGGGATCTCCTCGTAGGGCGCACCGTTGACAACGAACACATAGCGAGGAGATTCTTCGACTCCACTACGTTCCGCTCAGAATGACATAGTCGAGTCTCAAAATCATCTCGAAGAGATGACCACATTACTCATTACTAATTCCTCATTGCTCACTTAAAAATTGTGGTTTGCTATTGCAATATCACTATTTTTTACTATATTTGTATGTAGGAAACGTAAAACAACCTATAAACTAAAAACTTACAACTATGAGAAAACTTTTCTATCTACTCCTTGCGTTGCCTTTGGCATTCGCGGCATGTACAGAGAAACCTGCGCCAGAGCCTGCTCCAGACCCACAGCCAGACCCTAAGCCAGACCCTAAGCCTGAGTATGTGATGGATATGGCATTTGCTGCAGCGGCACGTATCCCAAGTGCTGATGTAGACTTGGATGACACATACTATCAGTTGTGCTTCGTGGATGATGCAGAGTTGTATGAGTTCTCATTGCTCCTTAGCGGTGAGGATGCAGTGTTGACTGCTGGTGAGTATGAGCCCGAGTCGGCTGATTTGCATAACATTGAGACTGAGGCGCTTGTGGAGTTCGCTGAGGGTAACGTAACAGTAGGCCTCGAGGGCGATATCTACTCTTTCGAGATGGTGTTGGCAGATGCTGAGGGTGCACTCTACCGCTTCACATATAAGGGCACTGTACTCGATATGGAGCCTGCGGAGAAGCCAGAGCCACAGGTATTCAACCCAGTGAAGGTTGTGGCATACCGCGATCAGGACTGGGAACTCGGAAACTTCGAGTTGGACCTCTACATCAACGATGAGTTGTATCACTCGTTGGATATGCAAGATATGGTAAACCCTAACGATGGTTACCTCACTGCTGGCGTATACTCTATGGCTGAGGGCGCTATCTCCGAGTGGTCAAACTTCGTGTGGGACATCGAGACTGGCGAGGGTGCTTATATAACCGACGCTGAGATTACCATCACACACTTCGAGGATGGCACTACAAACCTCAAGGGATACTTCGAGTCGGAGTATGGTGACCACCTAAATATCGACTGGACAGGTGTTGTCAATGGTTTCACCTTTGGCGGTGAGACTCCAGAGCCTCCAACCCCAGGTGAGGATATAGTGTTTAATGCTACATTCTTTGGTGGTGAGTACTACGCTCCAGAGGGTGACGTAACTACTCACAACTACTATTTCGTACTCTCTGATGTAGTGGTAGATGGCGACTATGCTGTTGAGGGCGCTACTTACTTCTATTTCGACCTTTACAACACCGAATTCAATGAGAGCATCACTATTCCTAATGGTGTCTATACATTTGACCCAACAGATAGTTGCGACAACTTGACCGCTGGAGCATCCTATACATACGGTTTCTACGTACAGGACTCAGAGACAGCCATTTGGTATATGCCAACTTCTGGTACAGTAACCGTTAGCGATAACAAGATCGTAGCAGAGTTCGTATTGGAGGATGGTCGCAAGGCTACCGTTACATATGAGGGTAATATCTCATTGGGCAATACAGGTGGCAATGAAGGTGGCAACGGCATCTCTACCCTTGAGGGCGACCTTGAGCTTAACGAGACAGGCTGGATACACCTCGCACAGTACTATGGCGACTACTACACTGCAGATACCGACAACTGGTTTGTAGAGGTGTACGAGGATCCTTACACAGGTAATGGTGGTTACTTGTTGCTCGACCTCTTGGTAGACCCAGCAAACGATGACTGGAGAGGTACTTATACCCTTCTTACAGACCTCAGCGATGCTAAGGGCAAGTTCGTAGCTGGTGGCGTTGACGAGGATGGCTATATGCTCGGTTGCTGGTATGCAGAGCTTGCAGATGGTGGTATCGGTGGTGCTATGGCTCCTATCGCCGATGGTACTATCACAATCACAGCAGGTGCTAATGGCGCAATGACCATCGCTTATGACTGCGTAGACGACAACGGCAATAAGATTACAGGTAGCGTTACCGCTGATGCTTATGCTGGCGGCTACTCTGCAAAGGCTCTCAACGCACAGGCGAAGAAGTCGCAGGTGAGCGTTAAGAAGCAGAAGATTGACTTCCGCCGCTAACGGTATCAAACCTATCAATTTAGAGCTACCCCATCGGGGGTGGCTCTTTTTTTATCTGTACATAGTACTATTCAATCAAAATAATCACTATCTTTGTAATAGTTGAAACCATCAAGATACGGAGATCTTACGACGATGAAAAAGCTTTTCTATCTATTGCTTATGTTGCCACTTATGTTGGCAGCGTGTGCCGAGATGCCTACTACAGAGATTGAGCCACAACCTACGCCTACCCCAGAGCCTGAGCCGACGCCAGTGCCTGAGACATTCAACCCTGTACACGTAGAGGCATATCGTGCTCAGAATTGGGATCTCGGTCGCTTCGTGCTCGTACTTTATATCAACGATGAGCTGTACCACACATTGGATATGCAAGACATCTACAATCCCAACGATGGCTATCTCACAG
>JAFOCZ010000099.1 GCA_017380955.1 Alistipes sp. | reverse complement strand
CCGATGGGCACGGGGCTGTTGCGCAATATCCACTCGCGTGTCTCGTGGATGTTGGGGCCTGTCGATAGGTCCATGATGGTGTCGGCACCCCACTTACAACTCCATATAGCCTTTTCTACCTCCTCGTCGATGCTCGATGTGGTTGCTGAGTTGCCGATGTTGGCGTTAATCTTAGTAAGAAAGTTGCGGCCAATAATCATAGGCTCGGCCTCGGGATGGTTGATGTTTGCGGGGATGACGGCGCGACCCTCCGCCACCTCCTGGCGTACAAACTCGGGCGTTATGTGTGTCTTGATACCCAACTCCTCGCAGTTCATGTTCTCGCGTATAGCGACATACTCCATCTCGGGCGTTATGACACCTCTCTTGGCGTAGTGCATCTGGCTGATGTTAGCACTATCTTTCGTTCTGCGCTCCTCAATCCACTCTGCACGCAGGTGGGGTAGTCCGCGCTCAAGGTCAATAGTGGCATCCTTGTCGCCATAAGCACCCGAGGTGTCGTAGATGTAGACCGATGGATTGGGCTTCTCCACGCGCTCGCCATCCTTAATCGCCACCGTAGGCATCTGGTTAACTCTTCTCATACTCACTCTAACGCTCGTATGTATAGTTCCACCGATATAGACCCTCTCCGAGCCTGGATAAGAAATCTTCAAATCCCTCTTCATACTCACAATATTTTAGTTAATAGGTTGTCGTTTTAAGTGCCGTTAGCACCTCTTGCGTCTCTGCCACAGGGTCTTGGGCATTTAGGATGCTGCCACTTAAGGCTATGCCACTTATGCCACACTCCAGGAGCAGTGGAATATCCTCCTTGCGGATGCCTCCTATGGCGACTACGGGGATGTCGATGCCACTACCTCGCATCTTATGGATGATATCCCTATAGCCATCCACACCGAGCCTCGGCGACAGGTTTCGCTTTGTGGCAGTCTCGCGAAATGGTCCACAACCAAAGTAGTCGGGTACAGCAGCCTCCATATGGTGCAAAACATCCTCGAAGGTGTTCACCGTAGCACCGATGATATACCCGTCACCGAGAATCTCCCGCGCCGTGGCTATGGGCATATCGTGCTTGCCGAGATGCACGCCATCAGCACCTATCCTCTTGGCAAGTGCCACGTTGTCATCAATGATAAACGTAGCGCCATACTCCCTGCACATTCGCTGTACCGCTATGGCAGTCTCCTCCATTAGCACCTCCTCGGCATCCTTCATTCGCAACTGCACCCAGCGACAACCACCCTCCAAGGCTATGCGTGCCGAGTCGAGGTAGGAGTATCGCTCTGTGTGATGGGTTATGAACTGCAGTTTGTGGTTATTCGCCGTCATTGATTATCATCTTTATTGGGTTAAAACCGTGGTTTACAGGACCAAAGCCGCTGCCTACCGTGACATCAGCCCCCAAGCGTAATGCCTCCGTAAGATAGCGCTTTGCCTCGGCTATAGCATCGCTCATAGATGCACCGCGCGCCATAAATGCTGCTATTGCCGCCGAGAGCGTGCATCCTGTGCCGTGGGTGTTGCGAGTATGCACTGTTGGTGATGAGAATATGGTTGAGACGATACCACTTGGCGACGACGAGAATAGAACGTCGCTCTTTGTATTGCCCTCCTCGTGACCACCCTTAAGGAGCACACTTGTTGCCCCATACTCCATAAGATGGTGCGCCGCACGGTGCTTATCCTCGAACGTCGTGAGGGGCATCGCCGTCAGCGCCATCATCTCGGGAATGTTGGGTGTTACGAGCGTGGCGAGTGGCAGAAGGTGACGCTTGAGAGCCTTCTGCGCATCTTCGGATAGCAGACGATGACCGCTTGTAGATATCATCACAGGGTCGAGGATTATGGGAAGGGAATATTTGCTGAGCGCCTCTGCCACGGCAGTGACAATATCGTTGTTTGAGAGCATACCAATCTTGACAACCTGAGGATGCAGGTCATCTACAACGGCACAAATCTGGTCGTAGACCATCTGTGCATCGAGGGCATATTGGGCGTGAACGCCTAAGGTATTTTGCGCAGTGATGGCTGTGATGGCTGTGGCGCCATATACGCCAAGCGCGGAGAATGTCTTAAGGTCGGCTTGTATGCCAGCACCCCCCGACGAGTCGGAGCCGGCTATAGATAGGACTATTGGATAGGATTTTACCTGTTTCATACCACTATTTCGCTAAATATTATGCTCAAATAGTGGTACTACGATGTACCTGATTGGGACTCCAAACTTCCAGCGTCAGCATTATCTGTACTGGTGCAATGTGTATAATCTCAGCCACGGCATAACCGGGCACCACCATTCGAGTTCGGGGACAAAGGTAATGAAAAAAATATGGAAAATCCGCACAAAAAATAAGATTTTTTTTGATGCTATCATAGATAGCATAGCCCAACGAATTTGAGATGTAAACAATAGAAATCGTTAGATGTGGTGAGTTTAAGGGCTGGGAATTTGATGTCAGAAGCCGTAAGATATGATACAGATAACGGGGTGGAAATTTGATGTCAGAGTGGTGCAGCAGTGGCGCTGACACGAAAAATGGCGGATGGGACATACTAAGCTGATCTGACCCCAAAAGATTGGACGGATTATTAAATAGATTTACTGGTAAAGAGTTCGGTATTGCACCGGACTCTTTCCGTTTAATTTTAGTTTAATACGGTCGTTATTGTAGTAGT
>JAFOCZ010000098.1 GCA_017380955.1 Alistipes sp. | reverse complement strand
TGGTTGAGCTACCGAGATTCGAACTCAGAATAACAGAACCAAAATCTGCTGTGTTACCATTACACCATAGCTCAATCGTTGCTCGTAAGCGGTGCAAATATAGTGTAAAGATTTTAAATGACAAAATTTTTCACAGATTTACCTCTACTTATGCCTCTTTTTGCCACGGAATTGGCCTGGTGTCATACCTATCTCCTTCTTGAATATGCGTGTTAGGTGGTGTGGGTATTTAAAACCAAGTTGGTATGCCACCTGTCCGATATTCATATTTGTGTACTCGAGGAGTCGTTTTACCTCGTTGACGATAAAGCGATGGATGTAGGTGTGTGCCGAAATCTTGGTGGTGTTGCGCACCACGTCGCCAAGATAGTTTGGCGAGAGTCCCAACTCCGAGGCACAGGATGCTACGGTAGGAATCTCCTTATTCTCGCCAGCAGGGGTGTGGATATATCTGTCGAGGATGTTGTTGAGGCGTGTTACGATGTTGATTGCAGAGGTATGTGGTTTTTTAACCTGGTTCTCGTAGTAGCGCACACAGATGCTCAGCAGAACGTGGATGCCTGCAGCGAGGATATGCGATGAGTATTTATCCTGGGGGTGACCTATCTCATTGGTGATACTTCGCATACAACGAGTAACCATCTCTATCTCCTCTGAGTGCAGAGTGATGATGTTGTCGCTGTTGTTATTGAAGAATGGGTATTCGTCGATGCGGTTTTGAAGCAGAGTGCCGTCAAGCAACTCTCTGTTAAAAGTAAGAATAGTTCCTATGGGGTTATCCATCGAGCCTGTAGTATATTTGCTGAAATCTCCAGGTGCATAGAATATCAGACGAGTGGAATATTCCTCATCCGATTCAGGGCTCTCCTGCTTAGATTTTTCTGTGATGCAGACAATGGTGTATGTTCCGAATTGCTTGGGAAGATGGTTAACCTTGGCAAGTGTATTTAGGTCAATAACCGCCACCAGAGGATGAAGCATAGTCGCCCCATAATACTTGCATACATCCTCTACACTATTCAATTTTAATATAGAATTATTCTCTGCCATACCTCATCAACTTTTATCCAATTTTAATCGCAGAGTTTTAAATATTTACGATATTTTTACACTCAAGTAAAATTGGTGAATTTTTATGTAAAGTATCTATTGTGTAAAATCTTGCGATGCTATACTTTTGCACCCAGATTTTTAGCCAGTGTGTTATATCCTTTCAATCGGGTTGATGAGGCTTTCATTTGGGTATAGATTGATTGGATTATGGGGGAGCACACTGGCTTTTTTTGTCTCCTTGTATTACAACTTACTGAGAAACTTCTCGCGGTTTACGACAAAGCGAATATGCTCACCCTCACCAATGAGAGTATCGCCATCGTATGCCGAAATCTTAAACGTAAGTTTGCGACCCTCCACAGCCGTAAGTTCTGCGATGGCGCTAATGGCGTTACCCACCTTCGAAGGCTTGAGGTGCGATGTGGAAATCATTGATCCAACGGTAGTCTCGCCCTCCTCGAGGTGGAGTGCTACGGCGAGCATTGCAGCGTTCTCCATAAGGGCAACCATAGCAGGTGTTGCCAACACTGCCATATCACCCGAGCCAATAAATTCTGCGGTGTTACCCTCCATAACACGCATAACACTCTGATGTTTTAGACCTATCTCTAACATAATTTTATATTTTTTTGTATTCTTACATTAAGATATAAGTGGTCTTCGCCACTTTCCTATGTCAAAGATAACAAATAAATTTTGAAAAACATAATGTTTGGCAACATAAATCGTTATATTTGTGATATGAAATCGATATTACTGATAGTTTTTGCGATGTTTTCGCTCATTATGGGAGCGGATGATGTCTCGGCACAGCGCTATAAGCGCACCCGAGGCGTCAAGAGTATGTCGCGTGGTATCGATGAAAATGGTGATTATGTGCTCTATATCACACTCCACGAGGTGCGAATTTTTCCTCGTATGCGCGATATCAACGGCTATGAGCGTATGGTGCGTGCTGTGAAAAAGGTATATCCTTTGGCCATAGAGGCATCTAAGCGTATGCATAACCTCGACGAGGAACTTTCCAAGTATGAGAAGCGTAAGGATCAGAAGGAGTATACACGTGCGATAGAGGATGCTCTCAAGGAGGAGATATCGCCCGTGTTGTGGAAGATGACACGCTACGAGGGTAAGATACTTCTAAAACTCATAGATCGTGAGACTAACCATACGGTGTTTGGTATTATCAAGGATTTCCGTTCGGGATTCACTGCGGGCTTCTACCAGATGCTTGCAAAACTCTTTGGCAACGACCTCAAATTGGAGTATGACCCTGATGGCGAGGATGCTATGCTCGAGGAGATTGTAAAATACTACAAAGCGGGATTGCTGTAGAGGGAGATAGAGCGGCTAAATCTTTTTCTTTTCACACTTTTTTCTTATCTTTGCGCGATGATTGATCGTGAAACCATAGACCGAATATACGCTGCTGTCAATATCGTAGATATTGTCGGCGACTATGTCACGCTCCGCCGTAAGGGTGTTACCTACGAGGCGTGCTGCCCTTTCCACCAGGAGAAGACACCTTCGTTCAAGGTATCTCCGCAGAAGGGTATATACAAGTGTTTCGGTTGTGGTAAGACGGGTAACGCCATCAACTTTGTGATGGAGAGCGAGAATGCCTCATATCCCGAGGCGTTGCGTATGCTCGCCAAGCGCTATGGCATCGAGATTCGCGAGGAGAAGATGACCGACGAGGATATAGCGCGTAACAACACCCGCGAGAGTATGTTTGCTGTCAATCAGTGGGCGGCGGAGTATTTCCAGAGATATTTAATGTATGAGGATGAGGGTCGCAGTGTGGGACTTTCGTACTTCTCTTCTGCACGTGGTTTTACGGATGCCACCATCAGCCGTTTTGGTCTTGGTTTCTGCCCATCGAACGGTGCTCGCTTTTCGGAAGATGCTCGTGCTGCGGGTTATAAGAAGGAGTTCCTCACGGCAACAGGTCTGAGTATAGAACGTGAGTACGACGGCTCACTCCGCGATAGATTTTACGATAGAGTAATATTCCCAATACACAATATCTCGGGACGTGTGGTAGGCTTTGGTGGTCGTACCCTGCGCACCGATAAGAAGGTTGCCAAGTATCAAAACTCCCCCGAAAGCGATATATACAACAAACGTCGCGAGGTATATGGTTTGTTCTTCGCCAAGAAGGCTATAGGTCAGGAGGATAATGCAATACTTGTTGAGGGATATGCCGATGTTATCTCTATGCACCAGGTGGGTGTGGAGAATGTCGTGGCATCGTCGGGAACATCGCTTACGGAGGAGCAGATACGCCTTATAGGTCGCTTTACGAATAACATCACGCTGATGTTCGACGGCGATAGCGCTGGTGTTAAGGCGGCGTTGCGAGGTGTGGATCTTATCCTGAAGGAGGGTATGAATGTGCGCATCGTGCTACTCCCCGAGGAGCACGACCCCGATACCTTTGCGCGCGCACATAGTTCGGAGCAGTTGCGAGAGTATATAAAGCAAAACGCCCAGGATTTCCTCGCTTTCAAGGCACGTTTGTTGCTCGGCGAGGCTACGAACGATCCGCTGAAGCGCACCGAGGCTATCAACGATATGGTGCACTCCATATCGCTCATCCCCGATACTATCAAGCGTTCGGAGTATATTCGCTATTGTGCCGAGATTATGGGTGTCGACCAGCAGACCTTGGCAGTTGCCGTAGCGCGTAAGACCGATGGTGTGGGCAACGACCCCGAGGCGCGTGACTTCCTGCAGCGTCAGCAGTTCAGGGAGCGTCAGCAGGCAACACCATCGTCGCTATATGTGGCACAACCAAAACAACCCGATGGCACTACGCAGCAACGACCAGCAACAGCAGGAGGTACAACCATCGAGACCCTTGAGCGTGAGTTGACAAAGTACCTCATAAAGTATGGTCACGTGAACTTCGATGTGCTGGATGGTCGTGATGTTGTCACCTATAATGTAGCACAGTATATCTTCGACGAACTACATAACGATGAGTTGCAGTTTGAGTTGGATGTATATCGCCAGATTGTGGAGTGTTATCACTCGGAGTGGCTGGTGCGAGGTGTGGGTGTTGAGGTGCCTACGCACGTTCTTATCAACCACCACAACCCCGATGTTAGTCGTGTAAGCATAGAACTCCTTACCTCGGATGATAACTATGTCATTAGCAAGATATGGGAGCAGAAGGATGTGCATATCGAGAGCGAGGAGGAGCAACTTGCCGATGGTGTGCCAAAGGCTATGGTGCTCTACAAGTGGCGCACCCTGGATAAGCGTATTGCGGAGTTACAGGCGCGTATGGCATCGGGAGATGACGATGATGCTGTGGTGTCGTTGTTCACGAAGTATCAGGCAGTGCGTGTGGAGATTGCTAAGACCGCAGGGCGTTTGATATAAAAAAGGGTGAACTCGGTTTGCTAACGTATCACTACGCTTCGCGGTGTGCAAACAGAAAATAAACTTAAAAGATGTGTAAAACATATCAAAGATAAAAGAATTAGTTACCTTTATCCGAGTCCACCCACTGCATAGCGTGGCAAAAGATGTGCCGAAGTTGTGCTGTGGAATAAGATAAAGGAGAAAGGTAGATAGGATATATGTTATGGCAGATTTCAAAAATGTAAACATACGTAACAAGCGCGCTACGTTCGACTACGAGATTATCGAGGAGTACGTAGCAGGCATCGTGCTTGTGGGTACAGAGATAAAGTCGTTGCGCTTGGGTAAGGCGTCGCTTGTGGACTCATATTGCTACTTCGAGCGTAACGAGTTGTGGATTCGCAATGTGAATATTGCGGAGTATACGTGGGGTACGTGCAACAACCACATCCCAAAGCGTGACCGTAAGTTGTTGCTCAACCGCAAGGAGTTGAACAAATTGCAGCGTGCGTTGCAGGATAGGGGACTTACCGTTGTAGGCTTGCGACTCTTTATCAACGATCGTGGCTTGGCAAAGGTGGCTATAGGTCTTGCACGTGGTCGTAAGGCTTACGATAAGCGCGAGTATATCAAGGAGAACGACGCTAAGCGCGAGATGGACAAGGCAATGAAGACTTTTAAATAGGAGATTATGGCACTTATATTATCTATAGAGACAGGTACGGATATTTGCTCGGTAGCATTGGCTAACGATGGCGAACTTATGGCACTCCGCGAGAGCGACGAGGGTCGTGACCACGCTAAGAAGGTTGCGGTGTTTGTCGATGAGTTGCTCAAGGAGACAGGCGTACAACCCGATGACCTCGATGCTATTGCTGTGGGTAAAGGCCCTGGCTCATACACAGGATTGCGCATCGGTGTGTCGTTTGCCAAGGGTATGTGTTACGCATTAAATATTCCACTTATCGCCATCGGCTCGTTGGATGCTCTAACGGAGGTGGCACGTGAGGATTACGACGCTGGTATTCTTGATGTTGAGGAAGAGGAGTGGGCTAAGGCACGTTTGTGTCCTATGGTAGATGCTCGCCGTATGGAGGTCTATGCCCAGGTCTTTGACAACAATGGCGTGGCACTCTCGGATGTCGCAGCAGAGGTTGTCGAGGAGGGTAGTTTCAAGAAGTGGCGCGACGAGGGTCGCTTGATAATCTTTGGTAATGGCGCTGCAAAGTGCTCGGAGGTGCTTGGCGATGCACTCCTTGTAGGTGTTGCACCATCAGCGCGTGGCATTGTGCGTCTTGCCGAGGAGGCTTTCAATGGCGGTAAGTTCGAGGATTTGGCATACTTCGAGCCATTCTACCTCAAGGACTTCATTGTTATCCCATCGAAAAAGAAGTTGCTCTAAGGCTTCGTACCGTAAAACGAAAAATCCTCTTGGTTATGCCAAGAGGATTTTTGCTTGTTTGCGGGCGGCATCGGTAATGGTGCTTCCCGATATCATTGTTGCTATTTCGTCCACACGCTCCGCTTGTGTCAGGCGGCGGATATTTGAGCGACCATCAGCCTTATATACCACAAAGTGCGCGCCACGCTTGGCTGCCACCTGTGGCAAGTGGGTGATGTCGATAATCTGCATAGAGTGCGAGAGGTTGGCGATGATATCTCCCATAGCGTCGGCAATACGTCCCGAAACACCAGTGTCAATCTCATCGAAGATTACCGTTGGCAACATCTTCTTCTCGGCAAGTATTGCCTTTATAACCAACATTATACGCGACATCTCACCACCTGATGCTATGCGCTCCACGGCTCCGGGCTTTGCAGTCCTGTTCGAAGAGAATAGGAACGCCACGCTATCAGTCCCCGATGGCGTAAACTGCTCCGTAGGCTCTATGCGTACCACAAACTGTGCATCCTCCATACCGAGAAGTTGCAGCGTGGTGACCATACGCTGCTCGAATGCCGATGACACCTCGCAACGCTTGTTGTGAAGTTGTTGTGCTACACCTCGACACTCCGCCTCTGCTTCCGAAATGCGAGCCTCAAGTGCCTTTAACTCTGTGTCGCTATTGTCGATGGTTGCCAAGCGCGCCTCAAACTCTGCATACTTGACCAGCAGGTCGTCGTATGACTCGGCACGATGCTTCATCTCCAACGAGTATATGGTGTTTAGTCTGTCGCTAAGTTGCTGCAGACGCTCAGGCTCGGCATCTATACGCTCCACCTCATCGGCGGCATAGGCGCTTATATCCTTCAACTCCGCAACTACCGACTTTAGACGCTCGGCAAGCGCCTCACCCTCGGCATATCTATCACCCAAGCCCTCCAGGTCACGACCCGAACGCGATAGGAGAAGTATTGCTCCCATCTCCTCGTCATCCAGCGAGTTACGCAGTGCTGTGAGGGTCTCGTTTATGCGGTCGGCACTCTCGAGGGTTGCGAGTAACTGCTCCACCTCTGCCTTCTCGCCGCTCTTCAACTTCGCAGCGCGGAACTCTTCGACAGTATAGCGTAGCCACTCCTCATCTTTGCGTGCTGCATCCATCTCGCTGAGCATCTTGCGGTGCTCGGCACGCAGTGCGTTAACCTTCGAGAGAAGGGTAGTATACTTCGTTAGCGTGTCGCCATTCTCGGCAATGGTGTCGAGTGTCGAGATACGGAACTCCTCGTTCGCGAGGATAAGATTCTGGTGCTGGGAGTGGATATCCACAAGATGCGCGCCCAACTCCTTGAGGATTGTCAACTGCACAGGCATATCGTCAACGAAAGAGCGACTCTTGCCCGCAGGGGTTATGACACGTCGGATGGTAATCTCATCCGCATAGTCGAGGTCGTTATCCTCGAAGAATGCCTCGAGGTTATGACCTTTGATGTCAAACGTAGCCTCCACGACACAGTTGCGCTCGAGGTCTTTTGTTGCCTGACCCTCGTTCTTAGCGCCGAGCAACAAGCCCAACGCACCGAGAAGAATAGACTTTCCTGCACCTGTCTCACCAGTGATGATGTTCAGGTGCACGTCCCACTCTACGCTGAGGCTCTCAATGAGCGCATAGTTCTCTATCGTAAGACTCTTTAACATAACTATTTACAGTTTCTCTATCTTGTCAACAATAACACGCGCAACATCCACCTTCGACATCAGCGGATGCTCCTCACGACCGTTGCGGTCTATGAGTGTAACCTTGTTGGTGTCACCGCGGAAGCCTGCACCAGCGTCGCGAAGTGAGTTCAACACCACAAAGTCAAAGTTCTTGCGCTCCAATTTTCCCTCGGCATTTGCCTCCTCGTTGTCGGTCTCGAGAGCAAAGCCCACAAGGATGCGACCACCCTTCGATGCTCCCAACTCCTTCGCGATATCCTTCGTGCGCTTCAACTCTATGCGCATATCGTCGTCGGACTTCTTCAACTTCTTATCGGCAACAACCACAGGGGTGTAGTCTGCAACGGCAGCGCACATAACGCCACCATCAGCCTCCTGCCACACCGCTGTTGCAGCGCGGTACATATCCTCTGCCGAGAGTACATCCACACGCTCCACGCCCTTAGGTACTGGGAGTGTTGTGCGACCCGAGATAAGCGTAACCTTAGCGCCGCGCACCGCTAACTCCTCGGCAATGGCATATCCCATCTTGCCTGTAGAGTGGTTGGTGATGTAACGCACAGGGTCTATAGCCTCGATTGTCGCACCAGCGGTGACGATGTAGTGCTTACCCTCTAAAGTTTTTTTTTGTGGTGCGAGGATTCTCTTCACCTGCTCCACAATCTCCTCAGGCTCTGCCATACGACCTTTGCCCACCAAGCCACTTGCCAACTCACCAGCCTCAGGCTCTATAATCTCCACGCCGCGCTCTGCCAATGTGCGGATGTTAGTCTGCGTGGTAATGTGAGCATACATATCCAAGTCCATAGCGGGTGCTACGGCAACCTTGGCGCGTGCCGAGAGGTATGTTGTGAGTAGCAAGTTATCAGCCACACCCGTAACCATCTTGGCAAGGGTGTTTGCCGTTGCTGGGGCAATGAGCATAAGGTCTGCCCACTCCCCAAGCGACACGTGGGAGTTCCACTCGCCATTCTCGGGGTTGAAGAACTCCACGAGGATAGGGTGCTTCGAGAGTGTTGCCATTGTGAGAGGTGTTATAAACTGCTTGGCAAGAGGTGTCATAATCACTCTCACCTCAGCACCCTCCTTCACTAAAAGACGGCACAGCATAGCGGCTTTGTATGCTGCTATGCTGCCTGTGATACCGAGTATTATGTGCTTTCCGTTAAGCATATCGTTACTCTATTATGTGTGTAGATGCTACTACTTCTCTGAGCCGTGGCGGAAGTAGAGTTCGCCATCGAGGAACTCCTCAGTAGCGATAAGCGCAGGCTTTGGCAAGCGCTCGTAGTAACTTGAAATCTCAATCTGCTCGCGGTTCTCGAAAGTCTCATCTGCAGAACTGTCTGATGGTGCAGAGAACTCTGCCAACTTACGTGTAAGTTCAGTCTTGATCTCAGTAGCAATCTGATTAGCGCGACGAGCGATGATGTTGATGCTCTCGTAGATGTTACCTGTTGGGGTGTCGAGGTCTACCAACTTACGTGTAACGGTGTTTGTTGGAACGTTCTTCTTAATTTCCATAGCCTTATATGTTTGTTTATTTATAATCGTTTATCAATTTTCGCTACTCGTTATCCGAGGTTTTGCGATTCTTGTCTATGAAGTTTCGCGCATTCTTTGCCATACGCTCCAACTCCTTGATGTACTTCGACTCGGGATACTCCGCCAAGAACGAGTAGTAATTGTCGACCATCGCGAGGTATCTGTCCAACTGCTTCGACTCTACAGAGTTTTCCGCAAGACGATATGCCGAAACTGTGGTATAGTACATCATCTCCTCGGTGTATGGCGATGTAGGATGCTGCTTCATAGAGTTTTTGAACGCCACGATAGCCGACTTGTAACGACCAATCTTGTAGTAGGTGTAGGCATTCATATAACTCTTCTCCATCAACCTCTCCGACAACTCGTCGAGCATATTCTTGAACTCGGGAGCCTGCTCAGAATTGGGGTAGCGCGATAGAAACTCCGATATTGCGATGATAGCCTGAGATGTCACCGTCTGGTCACGCTCTGGTGGTGGCGACATAAAGTAGTAACACAAGGCATACATACCCTCGGCATCCTCGAGGAATGCGCTGCGACCAAACTTACGACGGAACTCGTCGAGTTGTGTGGAAGCCTCATCCCATTCGCGACTCTTGAACTTGCAACGAGCGTTGTAGAACGATAGTGAATCCTCGCGAGGTGTACCCATATAAATATGTCTGCACGCCTCAAAGAGTGTTGATGCCTGATCCCACTTACCATTCTCATACAACATAAGTGCCTGGTCGTAAGCGAACTTAGGGTCGCCAGATTTCAGCGCTGTGTTCACCACACTACACGATGCAATGAGCATCGTCAGAGTCACCAACGTGAGTATGTATCCAAAAATAGACTTCATTATCTTCGCTGTTTCTTTCGCTTATGTACATAAGCGCACAAAGTTACACATAATTTTTTAATTAACGAAC
>JAFOCZ010000097.1 GCA_017380955.1 Alistipes sp. | reverse complement strand
GTTGGCAGAACTCAAGAACGATATTCAGAATCGTGTGAAGCAGGATATCGACAAGCAGCAGAAGGACTACTACCTTCAGCAGCAGATGCGTGTTATCCAGGATGAGTTGGGCGACGGTATGGATGCCGAGGTGCAGCGTCTCCGCGAGGCTGCCAAGGGTAAGAAGTGGTCAAAGGCTACTGCCGAACTCTTCGAGAAGGAGGTTGCAAAACTTGAGCGTCTAAACCCTGCCATTGCGGAGTATTCGGTGCAGATTAACTACTTGCAGTTGATGCTCGACCTGCCTTGGGACGAGATGACCGAGGATATCCTCGACCTCAACGCCGTGAAGGAGCAGTTGGACAAAGACCACTTTGGTCTCGACGAGGTTAAGGAGCGACTGTTGGAGCACTTGGCAGTTATCAAGTTGAAGGGTGATTTGAAGTCGCCAATCCTCTGCTTGTATGGCCCTCCGGGAGTTGGTAAGACCTCGTTGGGTAAGTCTGTTGCCGAGGCGTTGGGTCGTAAGTTTGGTCGTATCTCACTGGGTGGCTTGCACGACGAGTCGGAGATTCGTGGTCACCGCCGCACATATATCGGTGCTATGCCTGGTCGTATCATCGAGACCATCAAGCGCTGTGGCGCGTCAAACCCTGTCATCATCCTCGATGAGATTGACAAGGTATCACGCTCCAACCACGGCGACCCATCGAGTGCCCTTCTGGAGGTACTCGACCCCGAGCAGAACACAACATTCCACGATAACTACCTCGACACGGAGTATGACCTCTCTAAGGTGTTGTTCATCGCTACGGCAAACAACATCGAGAATATCTCGGCGGCGTTGCGCGACCGTATGGAGATGATTAACATCCCTGGTTACATCCTCGAGGATAAGGTACACATCGCCCAGGAGCACCTCATACGCAAGCAGCGCGAGGCACACGGCATCACCGAGGATAAGTTGGACCTCTCGGCAGAGGCTATAGTGCGCATCATCGAGGACTACACCCGCGAGTCGGGAGTTCGTACCCTCGACAAGACTATCGCCAAGATAGCGCGTAACAGAGCCAAGGCCATCGCCTTTGAGGAGGAGTTTGCCCCTACACTCGAGGCAGATATGCTCGAGCCTATATTGGGCAAGCCACGCTTCCGTAACGACCGCTACGACATCGCTGGTATGCGCGGTGTGGTGACAGGCTTGGCGTGGACACAGGTGGGTGGCGACATCCTCTACATAGAGTCTATCCTCACACCTGGCAAGGGTAAGTTGTCGCTTACGGGTAACCTCGGCGATGTTATGAAGGAGTCGGCAACCATAGCCTTTGAGTGGGTTAAGGCTCACCACGAGGAGTTGGGCATCGACAAGAAGATGTTCGAGGAGTATGACCTCAACATCCACGTTCCCGAGGGTGCAGTACCTAAGGATGGCCCTTCGGCAGGTATCACTATGGTGACATCCATAGCCTCTACATACACAGGTCGTGAGGTTAAGGAGCGCATCGCGATGACAGGCGAGACTACGTTGCGTGGTCGTGTGACGGCGGTAGGTGGCATCCGCGAGAAGATTCTCGCTGCCAAGCGTGCTGGCATCACCGAACTCATCCTCTCGGAGGAGAATCAGAAGGATATCGAGGAGATAAAGCCTGAGTACGTAGAGGGTCTTACGTTCCACTACGTGAGAAACAATAGCGAGGTACTTGCAATAGCACTTAAGTAATGAGAACAATAGCGATAATACCCGCGCGCTACGCCTCCACACGTTTCCCTGCCAAGCCGTTGGCAATGTTAGGGGACAGGATGGTCATCGAGTGGGTATATCGCACCGCAGAGCGAGTTTTCGAGAGGGTCGTGGTAGCCACCGACGATGTGCGTATCGCAGATGCTGTGGCGAGGTTTGGCGGCGAGGCTGTTATGACATCTTCGGAGCATCGTTGTGGCACGGAGCGCTGCGCCGAGGCTCTGGAGAAGATAGGCGGAGAGTGGGATGTGGTGGTAAACATCCAGGGCGATGAGCCCTTCACCACCGAGGAGCAGTTGCGCACCATAGTAGCGCTCTTCGACACCCCTACAACCGACATAGCAACCCTCGCAACACCGCTTCGTGGCGATAGCGCAACCGCAGACCTCCACAACCCCAATGTTGTGAAGGTCGCAATCTCGCAACGCTCCACGGCACTATACTTCTCACGCTCGCCAATACCCCACCTTCGTGGCATAGCGCCCGAGGAGTGGACAAAGCACCACACCTACCTTCGCCACGTTGGCATCTACGCCTTCCGTAGCGAGGTGCTGCGCACTGTCGTGACCCTCGAGCCAACACCTTTGGAGTGTGCCGAGAGCCTCGAGCAGTTGCGATGGCTGGAGATGGGCTACACCATAGGCGTGGGCATAACCGAAGATGTGGGCATAGGCATCGACACCCCCGAGGATTTACGTCGTGCCGAGGCTTTAATCGCTAACAGAGAACTATAATGACAACACCGAGAATCATAGCAGGGCCTTGCGTCATAGAGAGCACCGAGGTTATGGAGCATATAGCATCCACCATCCGCGATATCTCCGAACGTATAGGTATGAAGATTATCTTTAAGGCCTCGTTCGACAAGGCCAACCGCACCTCTATAGACTCCTACCGTGGCGTAGGCATAGAGCGTGGGTTGCAGATTCTCAGCGACATAAAGAGCCGCTACGGGCTTGACATCCTCACCGACATCCACGAGGCTTGGCAGGCAGAGCCTGTGGCAGAGGTTGCCGATGTGGTGCAGATTCCGGCACTTCTCTCTCGCCAGACAGATATCATCGTAGCGGCAGCACGTCACGCCAAGGTTGTGAACATCAAGAAGGGACAGTTCCTCTCGGGTATGGATATGCAACACCCCTACCTGAAGGCTATAGAGAGCGGTGCTAAGGAGGTGTGGCTCACGGAGCGTGGCAATATGTTTGGCTACAACAACCTCGTTGTGGACTTCCGAAATATCGTGGATATGCACACCTTCGCACCTACGGTGATTATGGACTGCACGCACTCTGTGCAACGCCCTGGAGGTATGGGCACGAAGAGTGGTGGCAACCGTGAGATGATACCACATATGGCACTTGCTGCAAAGGCCTTTGGCGCTGATGGCTACTTCTTCGAGGTGCACCCAACACCCGACGAGGCGCTCTGCGATGGCGCTAACTCACTGAGCCTCGACGACTTGGAGATAACACTCACCTCACTACTAAGCATCAAATAGTATGACTCCCCAAAACGACCTCATCAACATAGGACAAACAAGCCTCCGCAATGCCATAACGGCGCTAACGGCGACAATGGCAACACTTGGCGATAGTTTCACGCGCGCTGTGGAGATGATACTTCACTGTCGTGGTAAGGTGATACTCACAGGAATGGGAAAGTCGGGACACGTAGCACGCAAGATTGCCGCTACGCTGACAAGCACTGGCACACCAGCCATATTCCTGCACGCTGCAGAGGCTGCACACGGCGACTTAGGCATCATCCGAGCCGAGGATATCGTCGTAGCACTCTCCTACTCGGGAGAGACTGCCGAGGTGCTTTCTGTCGTAGAGTATGCCAAGCGCAACGGCAATGCCGTTATCGCCATCACAGGCTCGGAGGCCTCGCACATAGCCACCACATCGGACATACACCTCAGCGTGGTTGTCGAGGAGGAGGATTGTGTGCTCAACATAGTGCCTACGACATCTACCATAGTGCAGATGGCCATCGGCGATGCTCTTGCCGAGGCACTTATCTATGCTCGCAACTTCCACACCGAGGATTTTGCGCACCTCCACCCCGGAGGCCACATAGAGCAACGTATAGCAACAACAAAAACTAATAAATAGCAACATATGAGACTCCGAGAGTTTGTAGCACAACTGGAGCGCAAGGGCGAACTTCTGCGTATCAAGACCAAGGTAGACACACGTTTTGAGATGTGCGAGATTGTAGACCGCATATCGAAGAGCGAGGGCGGTGGTAAGGCTGTGCTCTTTGAGAATACCGACACCGACTACCCTGTGCTTATGAATATGATGGGCTCGGATAGTCGTATTGCTACCGCACTGGGTGTGGAGAGCCTCGACGAGATCTCGGAGCGTATAGACAACATCCTCAAGGGTGCTATATCACCCAAGAACTCACTGTGGGAGAAGTTGCAGATGTTGCCTCTCTTGACCGATGTTGCCAAGTGGTTTCCCAAGCGCAGCACCTCGCGTGGCGAGTGCCAGGAGGTAGTATGGCAGGGCGAGGATGCCGACCTATCACGACTCCCTATAATCACCTCGTGGCCCTACGATGGTGGTAAGTTCATAACGCTGCCTATGGTCGTAACCAAAGACCCCGACACGGGAATCCCCAACCTCGGAATGTACCGTATGCAGATTTTCGATAACCACACCACAGGTATGCACTGGCATCGTCATAAGACTGGCGCACGTCACTATGATGGCTATAAGCGTCGTGGCGAGCGTATGCCCGTGAGCGTTGCCATAGGTGGCGACCCTGCATATATCTACTCTGCCACAGCACCTATGCCCGACAATATGGATGAGATGCTCCTGGCAGGTATGCTGCGCCAGAAGCCTGTGAAGTTGGTGAAGTGCATAACAAACGACTTGTGGGTACCTGCCGACTGCGACTTTGTATTGGAGGGATATGTAGACACCACAGAGGACCTCACTGTGGAGGGTCCTTTTGGCGACCACACTGGTTTCTACTCCCTCACCGACCTATATCCTAAGTTCCACATCGTTGCCATCACCTCGCGACGCGATGCCATCTACCCTGCCACCATCGTTGGTGTGCCACCTATGGAGGATGCCTACATCGCCAAGGCCACGGAGCGCATATTCCTCGCGCCTATACGCCTTGCCGTGCAGCCCGAGGTGCGTGACTTGTATATGCCTATAGAGGGTACGGCGCATAACATAGCCCTCACATCTATCGTGAAGCGCTACCTCGGACAGCCTAATAAAGTGGCGCAGGGATTGTGGGGCGCAGGACAGATGATGTTTAACAAATATATGGTCGTGGCATCCGAAGATTGCGACATACGCTCCAAGGATGCGGTACTGCGTCGCATAGCAAACATAGACCCAAGGCGTAACCTTATATGGTCGGAGGGAATCCTCGATGTCCTCGACCACGCTACGCAGACTACGGGCTACGGCTCGAAACTCGCCATAGACATTACGGATGTGGATGCCACGCCACGCACATTCCGCACACCACGCACCGCAAACCCTGTGGGTGGTGTGCGATTGTTCAACACCGAGTTGGCAAAGGAGTATGGCATCCTGATACTATATGCCGAGCGTGAGTGGCAGGAGAGGGTGGATGTAGAGCGCTACATCGCGGAGAACGGCTTCGAGGATATGCGCATCGTGGCACTCTTCGACAATGGCGCTGCGGGAAGTATGACACTCTCGGATTTGTTGTGGCTCGCAGCGGCAAATACCGACCCTAAGCGCGATATACGCCTATATAACAACACCATCATCGTCGATGCGCGTTCCAAGCGCCCGGGATATGGCGATAACCCTGCACGATTCCCCAATGTGGTGACATCGCACCCCGATACCATACACCTTGTCGACGAGCGCTGGGCGGAGTATGGCATAGGAGAACTCATAGAGTCACCATCGCGCCGCTATCGCAAACTATGGCTCTCGGAGAGCGAACAGTGGTAGCCTATGCAACGTGAGCAACATCTACGTGGTGCGGTGCTCGTGGCACTGCTGGTATTGATAGTAGCACTACTATCGCTCTTGGCACGCCCAAAGCCATATGCCGAGAGGGAGGAGAGCAACACGGAGGCAGATGTGGCTATCGACTCTATACCGCTACGCCTCGAGGTCTTCGACCCCAACGAGGTGGAGTATACAACGCTCACCAATATGGGCATAGACCGCAACATCGCCATAAGCATCATACGCTGGCGCAGCGCAGGTAAGGTGTACCGCATAAAGGAGGATGTGGCAATGTGCTACAATATGACCGATTCGATATATCTCCTCCTCGAGCCATATATCACCATAGGTGAGAAATATCGCTACAAGAGCCAATACACCAAACCCGACACCCTCTATAAGGAGCAACGTGCCGAGGTGGCATACACCCCTTTCCTTATAGACACCGCCACTGCGGAGTATCTGCGCACGTTGGGATTCTCGTCACGTCAGGCAGCGCTCATAGTACGATATAGAGAGATGATTGGCGGATACCGCAACTTCGAGGAGTTCGCGGAGTGCTACGCTGTGGATAGCACTATGCGTGAGCAACTGCGACCATATGTTATGTTTGCAACAACGGAGGACGTGGGTGTTGTGGCGGAAGAGCCAGCACTTGTCAACATCAACACTGCCGACTCTGCGACGCTGGTAGCCCTTAGTGGCATAGGTGCAAAGAGTGCTCAGGCGATTATAGAATACCGCACTTTGCTGGGTGGATATCACGATATTTCGCAGATTCGGGAGATAAACATCATCACGGAAGAGAATTTTTGCAAATTTTCGCAACAAATTTACTGTGATAGTGCTGAAATTGAGAAAATTTATATTAACTTTGCACGCTCAAAAGAACTTGCTGTTCACCCTTATATATCGAACAGTATGCTCAAGAGGATAATTAATAACAGAGAATTGAAAGGAGGTTGGAGTACCATAGAAGAGATGATAGACTCTAAAATATTTAAAAGTGAGGAGGCAGCGCGTATAGCGCCGTATCTCGATTTTGGTACACCAGACACAACAGTCAACTAACCTACCGACACGAGTCCGCCCAACTTGGCCACCGAGGACTACGAAGTCTGAAACGCAGACAGGGCAACCGCCACGGATGTGGAACAACAAACAAGATTATTAAAACTAAAAAAAGTATACAACTATGATCGTAATGAAATTGCAGGAGGGTGAGAACATCGAGCGCGCCCTTAAGAAGTTTAAGAGAAAGTATGAGCGTACAGGCGTATTGAAGGAGCTTCGTCGTCGTCAGTACTTCACAAAGCCTTCAATCGCAAAGCGTGAGGCTATG
>JAFOCZ010000096.1 GCA_017380955.1 Alistipes sp. | reverse complement strand
AGCATTGGCGATGGGGATGTCTGCCCCACGTGCTGCAAAAATTGCTTGCGTAGTATCATATTTATGTATTATTTTTTATATAACGTCATTGCGAAGAATTGCATTTGAGGAGATACCTGTTACCGTACTTGCTCTATGCAATTCTGTGGCAATCTACCATTGGGATAGTTCCTCAATGATACTGATTGACACTATCAATCACAGCCCTCTATGGATATCGCAGCGGTAGATACCCACGTCGGCGCAGCGAACATATAACCGCTTGATACACACTACCGTGCGCCTCCTCGGTATGACGAGGTTTATATATCATTGCCCATTCTCAAATCCATCCAACGAGGGTTTATGCTCTCGACAAGTGCGATTTTGCGCTTTCTTGACCAACTCTTTATCTGCTTTTCTCGTGTAATAGCAGACATCATTGTGGGATGCCTCTCCACATAGACCAATTTATGAGTGTGGTATCGTGAAGAGAATGTGCAAACGGTGTTGTTTACGTGTAGGTTTAGGCGCTCATCGAGATTCGATGTTACGCCTGTATATAGCGTTGTGTTGTTGCTATTAGTGAGAATATAAACAGTGGGTTTCATTCACTACTCTTTAATCACCAGCCTGCCGCTCTGCTCGCCTTTGCGGAGGATGCCCTCGTAGTCGCGTACCGACGACATTGTCCAGCGTGTCAGCAGTCGCAGTTGCTCGGCATCGCTAAGTTGCCAGCCTGTAACCTGCTCACGGATGCGCTGCGAGAGCATATATATCAGTATGGCTGCCGAGGCCGATACGTTGAGGCTCTCGACCATACCACACATAGGTATCATCAGGAACTCATCCGCAGCCTCGATAACCTCCTCCGAGATGCCGGCGTGCTCCGTGCCGAAGACCAGTGCAAACTTACCTTTGGTGACATCGAAGGTCTCGGGAGTGGAACTGCAACGGTGGGGTGTGGTGGCTATGATGCGATAACCCTCGCCCTTGAGGGCTTTTAGGGCCTCGGCGGTGGTGTCGTGGTGCTCCACATCCACCCACTTATGTGTGCCACGCACGATGTTTACCGAGGGGTCGAACTTACAACGATCCTCGACGGTGTGTATCTGCTGAATGCCAAAGGCCTCGCAGTGGCGCATTATGGCGCTGGCATTCTGGGGGTGGAACATATTCTCGGTCAGAATGCGCATATAGTGTGTGCGCTGTGCGAGGGTGCGACGTAGCACCTCCTTACGCTCCTCGGTGAGGAACTCGGTCATATAATCGAGACGCTCGCGCATCCACTCCTCGGAGTGTGGCTCTGTACGCAGTCTACTTGCGATATTTGTCATCTTCGTCTAATATTTTTAGGTAACTTTCGTATCTCGACCACGCCACGTTGCCCTCCTTAACAGCCTCTGTCACGGCGCATCCAGGCTCGTGGGTGTGGGTGCAGTTGTAGAATCGGCAGTCGGGGGCGAGGCGCATCATCTCGGGGAAGTAGCGGCACAATTCACGAGACTCTATGTCTATGAGTCCGAAGCCCTTGATACCTGGGGTGTCGATGATATATCCCTCCTCTATGGGGTACATCGTCGAGAATGTCGTGGTGTGCTTACCCTTGTGGTGGCTCTCGGATATCTCGCCGGTGCGGATGTCAAGCGTAGGGTCTATAGTGCCCACAAGTGTCGACTTACCCACGCCAGAGTTGCCCGCAACAAGTGTTGTGCGACCGTGTAGCAAGGCGCGTATCTCCTCCACACCCTCGCCCGTTGTGGAACTTAGGCGCAGGACGTCATACCCTGCATCGCCATATATAGCCTCAAACTCCTCGGCCTCCGCCTCGAGATCGCCAACGAGGGTGTCGGCCTTGCCTATGGCTATGGTCACAGGAATCTTATATGCCTCGCAGGTAACCAGGAATCGGTCTACGAACTCACGCGGTGTGGTGGGGGCGTTGAGTGTCACTATGAGCAGCGCACGGTCGATGTTTGCCGCTATGATATGCGACTCTTTCGATAGGTTTGAGGCACGGCGTATCACATAGTTACGACGTGGCATAATCTCCACTATGGCGTTGCTCTGCTCGTCGGGCTCTACGATGACGCGGTCTCCCACAACCACAGGGTTTGTGGAGCGTATGCCCTTGAGACGCAACTTACCGCGTATGCGACAACTGAGCGTGCCTTGTGGTGTGGCAACCTCATACCAACTGCCCGTAGAACTCACTACGATGCCCTCTACTCTTGTATCGTTAGTTGTTTGCATAGTCTTGTTTTACGTTTATAGCCCACTCCAGAATCTCCTCCTTTACATCCTCCAACTCGGGACATAGCACCTCGCCAAATTGTGCCATCTTGCCGAAGAGTATCGATTCATCAAGAGTCTCATATGCTATGTAGTTAGGCTCGAAATAGTCTCTTAGTTGAGCATCCTTATTCTCCAGCATCTCGGCATAATTCTCTATCATATCGGGTGTTAGACCCTCGCTGCCCAACTCCAGCACCTTCTCGGGACGCATCTCGCCGATGTTCACCGTCACAAACAACGAGCACGCCACAGAGATGATGACGGCCGTGGCGACAAGTGCCAGCGACATTCCAAGCAAGGAGTCGAGGCGTTTCAGTGCGTCGAAGAAGAGTATCTTGCGGAATAGCGGTGCTATGATCCATATGAATATGAACGTGCCGAGGATTATTATGCCAAAGCCCACAAGGTAGCGTATTCGGGGGTCGGAGGTGAAGTATTCACCAACGCTATCTGCAAAGTCGGGGGCGAAGAGTATGGCGGCATAGAGACCCACAAGTTGCAACAACTGCACTATGAAGCCCTTGCGCCAGCCTATGACTATGGCGATGATAAACAGCGTGATAATGATAATGTCAACAATCATAATTAGCGGAATCTATATATTTATTTCGCACGAAGATAAGAAATATTTTTCTTTATTCGTATATTTGCCTCCATAAATTGTAAAATCATAACGCTATGAACAGAAAATATAAACTATATCTCGCATCGCTAATTGCTATGTTGCTCTCTGTGGTGTCGCTCTCTGCCTCGGAGCCTACACGCGAGGTGGTGTCGCTGAACGAGGGTTGGCAATTCTATCCCCTCGCTGCTACGGAGTCCGCAGCAGCGGAGTATGTGTCGTTGCCCCACACCTGGCAGGATGACCTGGGGGACTATGGAAAGGGTATCTCGGAGTATAACTACACCAAGAGCCTCGACATTCCGGAGTGCTGGCGCAACAAACGTCTCTTCTTGCGCTTTGGTGGTGTGCAGAGTGTTGCCGATGTCTTTGTTAATGGCAGTTATGTAGGCTCGCATAAGGGTGGTTTCACGGCATTTACGCTGGAGATTACCTCAAAGGTGAAGTTTGGTGCTAAGAACTACCTGCGTGTGGTGGTGTCGAATGGCTATCGCAACGATTTGCTGCCCCTATCCTCAGATATGGACCTCACGGGAGGTATCTATCGCGGTGTGGAACTTATGGTTACACCCCAGAATATCATCTCGCCATTGCACTACTCAACCGATGGAGTGTATGTCGTTCAGCAGGATGTCAGCAAGAACTCTGCAACGGGAGTTGTGCGTTGCTACCTGTCGGCAACGAGTGTCGACCACGCCTCGCTCACAATGCGCATCGTAGGCCCTGATGGCTACGAGGTTGACCGACGTGTGGTGCGTGCCACAAAACTCGCGTCGCAGCGTGTTGTGGATATACCTTTTGAGATTGCGCATCCTCAGTTGTGGTCGCCCGCAACGCCTCAGATGTATAGCGTCGAGGTGGTGATGGACGATGGCGCAGTGAGGGATATGATTACCGTTAAGACGGGTCTTAGAAGTGTCGCAGTGTCGGATGCTAACCGTCTTACTATCAACGGCGTGGAGTGCGAAGTTAGGGGTGTTAACTATGCTCACGACCGCAAGGGTTGTGGTATGGCCGTAGGGGTGTCTGATGTCGAGGAAGATTTTGCTGCCATATGCGATATGGGTGCTAATGCTATACGCTCGCTGAGCGGTCCTCACAGTGCGTTGCTCTACGATATGTGCGACAAGGAAGGTGTGTTGTCGTGGGTGGATATCCCCTTCACACGCGCGCCATTTGCCAATACCGACATATGCTATTATCCATCTGCTGCAATCCGCAATAGCGGCTTTGAGCAGTTGGAGGAGATTGTATACCAGAACTACAACCACCCTTCGATAGTTATGTGGGGTTTGTATAGCCTTGTGAAGCAACCGGGCGAGGATGTTGTGGGGTATGTCTATGAACTCAACGACAGGGCTCACGCCATCGACCCATCACGAATGACCGTGGCGTGCAGCAATAGCGATGGCGATATCAACTTCATCACCGATTTGATTGTCTTGCGCCAGGATGTAGGTCTCTATAAGGGTCTTGTGGATGATGTTGCGGTGTGGTGTCAGCAACTTAAAGACCCTCGCTGGGCGCATATGCGCTATGCCGTTTGCTATGGCGAGGAGGGAAATATCACGCATATGGCCGATAGGGTGGAGCGCGCCACACGTGGCACACGCCATCTCCCCGAGCGCCGTCAGCGATATATGCACGAGCGCTATGCAGCAAATATCGAGGCGGAGGGTAACTTCTGGGGTGTGTGGCTCGATAATATGTTCGACTACGCCTCGGCACGTCGCCCCTATAACCTCAATCAGTCGGGTATGGTAGGCTACGACCACACGACAAAGAAGGATGCATACTACTTGTACCGCGCTAAGTGGAACGATGAGGATGTGACGCTCCACATTGCCAACCGCCGTCAGCGTGAGTATCGTGATACGTTGTGCGTATTTGACATATATAGTTCATCGGGTGAGCCTGTGGTTGTCGTAGATGGCGACACTGTGGCGGTGCGCCGTGTGGCACGAGCACATTATAGTGCCGACTCGGTTGTTGTACGCTCTGAGGCTACTATCGAGGCGTATGACTCGCTTGGTGTGCGTAGCGATAAAATTAAGGTGCGCTATGTTAAGTAACAGCGCACCTTGTGTGTTATAACTTCGACTTTAGCAGGATGTCGGTGGCGGCAGGGCCCTCGCACATCACAAGGTCGAAAATCGAGAGATTCGGAGCAAAGGGCTCACGGTCGCTAAATACCTGAATATATGGCTCGGCAACAAATGTCGAGCCTCTTTTTTTATCACGAAGGTCTGTGTCCTGCTCCTGGGCAACGATGTATGTCTCCGATATGCGAGGTATGGGGTGCTTCAGGATGGCACATACAGCCTCTAACGTGGCGTGGTTGAGGTCTGCGAGATATCGCCACTCCTTCTCGAAGAGGAGTGTGAAGCGGTCGGCGTAGTAGTCGTAGTATGGTGATGAGCGGTATGCCGACTCTATAGCCACACGATGCTGATGTTGCCAGCGCTTGGAGTAGTCAATCTTCATTGTGCGCATAGGCTGTCGTGGACGGTTGGCGTGGGCAAGTTGAACGGATAACTGCATAACGCCTCCTGCGGTCATAATCTCGGTGCGGTTACGCTCCGAGCGCTTAACGTAGTTCTCGCCGAGGTCTATGACAACATCGTCGCCACCCTGCACAAGTGCCGACCAATACTCCGTAGAGCCAAAATATGCTGATGGTAGTATAATCATAACGAAGCGAGTTTGTTACTTTGTGAATGCCAATGCCACCCAGTCATCCTCTTCCATAGTCTCTGCGAGCGATAGTCCGCGCTCGGTGGCTGCCGTGGTTATATCCTCAATATCTTGGTGCAGGAAACCACTCAAAAGCAGCGTGCCACCACTCTTCATTGCATTATCGTAACGCTCTATGTCTCCGAGGATTATGTTGCGGTTTATGTTTGCTACAACCATATCGTAGCACTTGCCCTCTATGGCCTCCACAGTGCCGAGGATGATATTCATCTGCGCCGAGAGGTTGTTCAACTCTGCGGCCTCCTTGGCACTCTCCGTAGACCAGGGGTCTATGTCTATGGCGTCGGCACTCTTAGCACCGCACTTCAGCGCCGCTATGGACAACACACCTGTGCCACATCCCACGTCGAGAATGTCGCCCTGGTTTTTGCGATTTGCTATAAGGCGGCACATCATTCGTGTAGTCTGGTGGTGTCCCGAGCCAAAGGACATCTGTGGCGATACTATGATGTCTATGACATCCTCCGAGGGTGGTGTGTGGTGTGGCGCGCGGATAAGGATTTTGCCATCCACATCCACAGGCTGAAAGCCCTCCTCCTCCCACGCAGCATTCCAGTTCTCATCCTCTATCTCCTGCTCGCCTATCACCTCACCAAAGTCGGCAATTGACGAAAGTGCCTCCTGGCGACACTCTCCCCACGCCGTGGCGAGGATATATGCCTTGAGGGTAAGAGCATTGTCCGATATCTCGGTGTCGAAACTCTCGAAGGGGTAGTCGGCGAGGTATGCTGTGATGATGTCGGCCATCTCCTCGTCAGCACATCGTATCGATATCTCTATGTATTGCTTCATAATTTTGTGCAATATAGATATTATGTAAAATAATTTTTGTATCTTTACCACAAAGATACGAATTTGTATTTAGATTTCAATATTTGGGGCGCTCGATTTTGCAATTATGATGGATGTAACAAAAAAGTGGGAGAGACTCAGGAACGACTACCGACGCTATATACGTAGCGAGAAGCGTCTGTCGGAGAATACCGTTGAGGCATATATGGACGACTATGAGGAGTTTATGCACTTCATATTGCGCCATTGGAGCGTTGTGCCCGAGGATGTCACCCCCGAGATGATATCGCGCTTTATGCGCTGGTTGTATGAGCGCCGTAGTAGTGCGTCGCAGGCACGCCGTCTGAGTGGTGTCAAGAGCCTATATAACTATCTGCTTATCTCGGAACGTATACAGCAACTCCCCACCGAGAACATAGAGCCCCCGAAGACCGAGCGTCTGTTGCCCGATGTGCTGAGTGTCGAGGAGGTGGATGCTATGCT
>JAFOCZ010000095.1 GCA_017380955.1 Alistipes sp. | reverse complement strand
TTCTGCGCTCCCACTCCAAGCCTAAGTCGGCAACCAACTCGAGGTTGTAACGCTCATATACAAAGCGTCCCTCGTGGATAAGCACTCCAGCGTCGTACTCACCCCCAGCCACCACATCGGCAATGTCGGAGAAGAGCATCGGCGTGCGTGTCTCAATCTCGGGGAAGAGCCTGTGTGTGAGGAGGTTTGCCGTGGTGTGCAATCCTGGCACAACGATACTACGCACCGCACCCTCATAGCCCTTACGACGCACCAGGAGAGGACCATTGCCACGTCCTAATGCCGAGCCGCTGTCGAGTAATGCGTAGTGGTCGTATATCGCCGAGAGTATCGCCGTGCTGCACTTCGTAATGTCGTATCGCTGCTCTAATGCCGCACCATTCAACTGCTCGATATCGAGGTATTCGACCTCGAACTCAAGACCCTCGGTGTCGATGCGACCGTTAACCATAGCATCGAACATAAAGGTGTCGTTGGGGCAGGGCGACATCGCCAATCGTAATACCCTACTCTCCATCACGCTTAATGATTTGGTTATCACTATTCTTCGCCTTACGCGCCGACATCCTGCCCAAGACAAAGCCCACGCCAAAGATAAGCACGAAGAGCGCCACCCATCCCAGGCCGAGAATTATCTGGTTACTGAAGTAGTGCCATACCACAACAAGGGCTATCATCGCGATGATGATAAGCAGCACATATAGCAAAATCTGCTTTGTACGATTCATAATATTATAGTTTTAACGTTTGCAATGTCTGAGTAAGGGCGTCAAGAGCCTCGCTGAGATGCCACTTCTCGAAACTCTCACCTACGCGGTTACTTATGGCGCGTATCTCCACTGCGCGGAAGCCACACTCGCGAGCCAGGGCAAAGAGCGCCGCACCCTCCATATTCTCCACCTCAGCACCCTGCGCCGCTGCGCCATTGCCGTGCACGGTATTGGATACCACACTTGGCAATGCGGTGCTTGGCTCAACAACATATCGCTGCTGAAAACGCTGTGGCAACTCTGCACATCGCTCCTCGACAACCTCCACAACACTCGCTATGGCAATATCCTCGCCATATGCCCCTGCAACACCTGCGAGCACGACAACCTCCGACGGGGTGATATCACCACGCTGCACAAGATGCATTATGGCGGCAGCGGTTGCTACCATACCAACACCCGACACGACTATGCGACTATCGGGCGAAATCTCTCTGAAGCGCTGCGCCTCGAGGTCTGTTGGGAATATGTAGAGCATAAACAGTGAGTAATGAGTAATGAGTAATGAGTAATGGTGTCGCTCCGTTGGAGCGATTTGGGTTGGGTATTGATGGGGAGAGATGGGGAATGATAGGTAACTACTCATAACTACCTATCTCTCCC
Source organism: Alistipes sp. (assembly GCA_017380955.1). GTDB lineage: Bacteria > Bacteroidota > Bacteroidia > Bacteroidales > Rikenellaceae > Alistipes. The sequence continues at coordinate 1,698 of JAFOCZ010000095.1, read as the reverse complement.
TATTTTCCCCATATAGAATATCTCAGCAATGGGTTTCATTGCTGAGATATAGAAGAACTTTAAGGGCTGTTATTTTCTTGTTAGAAGGGGTTAGATACAACGCTCGGCAAAATTGTCGGCGATGGGCTGTACTTAGGCGTACTGCCCATTGCTGACATATTTTGTTAGCGGCAGTAGATGTCTGCCTTATCTCGCCAAATTTATACGATGCCTTCAACTGTACCATCCTCCGCAAGATGAATATTTCCTGCCTGAGGAGTCTTGCTGAGACCTGGCATTCGCATAATATCTCCTGCGAGTGCTACGATGAAGCCACTACCGGCGTTGAGTTCGATATCCTTGATGTTAATCTCGAAGCCCTCGACAGAGCCGTAACGCTTGGCGTCGGCGCTGAATGAGAACTGGGTCTTGGCGATACATACAGGAAGTTTGTCCATACCCCACTTCTCGAGGAGTGCAATCTGCTTCTTAGCCTTAGGACCAAACACCACAGTACCTGCACCATAGATATTCTTAGCAACCTTGGTAATCTTCTCGACGATAGAGTCCTCGAGGTCGTAAGCGTAGTTGATAGGTGATGATGGCTGTGTCTCGATGAGTTCTACAGCGGCGCGTGCAAGATCTGCAGCACCAGCACCACCCTCGGCATATGCATTGTTGATTACGCAACGTACGCCAAGATCCTCGCAGTGCTGCATAACCATAGCGATCTCCTCGTCGGTGTCGCTTGCAAAGCGGTTGAAGCACACGAGCACTGTCTGTCCAAACTTCTTGAGGTTGGCAACGTGGCGGTCGAGGTTTGCGAAGCCACACTTGAGACCCTCGGCATTTGGAAGTTTAATCTCTGTCTCTGGCACACCACCGTGCATCTTGAGTGCGAGTGTAGATGCCACAAGCACTGTGAGGTCAGGCTTGAGACCCGCCTGGCGGCACTTGATATCGAGGAACTTCTCAGCACCAAGGTCTGCGCCGAAACCTGCCTCGGTAACGGTATACTCGGCGTGTGTCATAGCGGTCTTGGTGGCGATAACAGAGTTACAGCCGTGGGCGATGTTAGCAAAAGGACCACCGTGGATAATCACAGGGTTGTGCTCTGTGGTCTGCACGAGGTTAGGGTTGATAGCATCCTTGAGCAATGCTACCACAGCACCTGTAACACCAAGGTCGTCAACAGTAAGAGGGGTGTCGTCGTGGCGCACACCAAGGACTATGCGTCCGATGCGCACATAGAGATCCTCGACGCTCTGTGCGAGGCACAAGATAGCCATAATCTCCGACGCAGGGGTGATGTCGAAACCTGTCTCTGTAGGGATGCCATTTGCCGAGCCTCCGAGACCCGACACTATGCTACGCAACGAGCGGTCGTTCATATCGAGCACACGACGCCACATAACACGCTTCAAGCCCACCTGTGTAGAGCGGTTGTGGTAGAGGTAGTTATCCAACAACGCTGCGATGAGGTTGTTTGCCGAGGTGATGGCGTGGAAGTCACCGGTGAAGTGGAGGTTGATATCCTCCGATGGCAACACCTGAGCATAGCCGCCACCTGTAGCACCACCCTTCATACCAAAGCAAGGGCCGAGTGATGGCTCGCGGAGTGCGATGATAGCCTTCTTACCGATGTAGTTGAGACCCATACCGAGGCCGATGCTCACGGTGGTCTTACCAACACCTGCCTTTGTGGCGGTGATGGCTGTT
>JAFOCZ010000094.1 GCA_017380955.1 Alistipes sp. | reverse complement strand
TGTATGCTGCCCACTCTGCAGCGGTGAAGTTAAGGGCTGCGGTCTGCGCTGCATCCACACCCTCGGTACCGTGCTCGGCGAAGTGTGCTACAAGGGCTGTGATAGGCTCTGCCTTCTCGCTCTTGTTGTTATACCAGTGGTCAAACATCTTGAGGAATGCCCACTGTGTCCAGTGGTAATACTCTGGCTCGCAGGTGCGTACCTCGCGTGACCAGTCGAACGAGAAGCCAATCTTGTCCAACTGTGAGCGGTAGCGTGCGATATTCTCCTCGGTGGTCACCGCAGGGTGCTGACCTGTCTGGATAGCATACTGCTCTGCAGGCAGACCAAATGCGTCGTAACCCATAGGGTGCAACACGTTGAAACCCTTCTGACGCTTATAGCGTGAGTAGATATCCGATGCAATGTATCCGAGTGGGTGACCTACGTGGAGACCAGCACCCGATGGATATGGGAACATATCCAAGACGTAGAACTTTGGACGCGATGGGTCAACATCTACCTTATAGGTACCCTCCTCGCTCCAACGCTTCTGCCATTTTTGCTCAATGGCTTTGAAATTGTATTCCATAAATTCGCTATTTATTATATATTGTATTTAATCTTCGTCGTCATCTATAAAAGCACCATCGTCGAAGTAGAAGCCCTCCATAAGAGCATCTATATCTCGTCGCTCCTTCTTCGTAGGGCGTCCCGTGCCACGGTCGCGGAATACGAAGATGGTCTCGTGAGGTACGTTCAACTTGTCCAACTCCTCCTGTGGTGTGCAGTTGAGGCAGTATGTAGGTACGTTCTTGGCAGGCTGGCGGCTCGACACCAGGTCGAGTACCTTATAACTATATGTAACCCTCTCTCGGCGTACCGATATCATATCGCCAACCTTAACCTCGCGCGAGGGCTTGGCATAGGCATTGTTGACCATAACGCGGTTTTGGCGTATGGCATCGGCAGCGTCGCTTCGTGTCTTGAAGATGCGCACTGCCCACAGATATTTATCTAAACGAATGTCGCTCATAGTTACTTTGTAGTTCTCTTTTCGGATGTTGTGCGGCTGATGCTAAGTATCATACCAAAGGCTATAGACATAGAGAGCAGCGACGAGCCACCGCGAGATATCAGCGGCAGGGTCTGTCCTGTCTCAGGGAGTATGTTTACCTGCACAAGGATATGCAGCATCGCCTGGCTTGTTATCAGCAGACCAATTCCCGCGGCCATCAGCGTCGGGAATGGTGCGGTACAGCGCTTGCAAATCTCTATGGCGCGGAACGTAACCCACAGATATAGCAACATCAGCACTATGGCTGCTATGATGCCATACTCCGAGGCGAAGAAGGCATAGGCATAGTCGCTCTCGGGGTGGATAACCACAGCGCGTGAGGTGCTATGTCCTGCACCCTCGCCCGTGAGACCTCCGTTGTGGATGGCAATCATAGCACGCTGCGTATCCGACAACTCATATACATAGTCTCTGCGTGAGTCGGTGAATACCTCCGTAACCCAGTTTATAAGTCGTGTCATACCTGTGCTACCACGACCAATACCTGTAGTTGCCATCACGGCGATGAGCATTGCTCCTGCTATAAAGCCCAGACCTATAAGTTTTCCCAACTCCCTGAGCGATACACGACCAATGTAGAGGGTGAGTATCGACGCCAGGGCAATAATCACTGCCGAGGAGATGTGCGCTGGTGCTATGACACCGCACGACAGAATCATAGGGTAGAGCAGCGGCCAGGTGTTCTCCTTGATAATCTTCCACTGCTTAGGCTCACGGATGCGGAACGACGTTGGCAGCAACCTAATCTTGTCGATATCCCTCTGTCGCTCGGACATATTCTTGGCAAGCATAAGGATTGTTGCGACCTTGAGAATCTCCGATGGCTGGAACTGGAACGGACCTATGGGAAACCATCGTGCAGCGCCGTTGGTCTCCACACCTATGAAGTATGTGGCAAGGGTAAGTCCCCACATCAGCCAGTAGAGTATCTTTGTGATGTTCTCGTAGAAGGTGTAGTTTATCTTGTGGCATACGAACACCACAGGCAACGACACCACAAGAATCAACATAATCTGCTGACGCAACGACTCTGTTGTTGTGAGACTTGAGGATATGTCATAAGCCATCTTGGCTGTTGAGGAGTAGACCACAAGTATAGATATGACGATGAGCGCCGCATAGATAACCCATAGCGTGCGGTCACCCTCGATTATCGGTGTGCGGCGTAGCGCCTCCTCGTGCATAGTTTTCTCTTTATCACTCATAGCCAAAGGGAGGTTACTCGGTTAATATATTCTTTGCCACCCACTCCTTGAACTGTCGACCACGATCCTCGTAGTTGCGGAAGAGGTCGAAACTTGCACAGGCTGGCGATAGCAACACTGTATCTCCTGCCTCGGCAACCTCGCGTGCTGCCGCCATAGCATCCTCAAAGGTGTTGCAGTCGCGGATTACGGGGATTATGCCGTCGAAGTCGCGCTTTAGTTTGGCATTGTCGAGACCCATACATATCAGGGCCTTCACCTTGCGGCGTGCAAACTCCTTCAAAGGTGAGTAGTCGTTGCCCTTATCCGTACCTCCGGCAATCCACACCGTAGGGCGCTTCATACTCTCCAGAGCATACCACACCGAGTCTACGTTCGTAGCCTTGGAGTCGTTAATCCACTCTATGTCGTTGTGCTTACCAGCAGGCTCAAGGCGGTGCTCCACGGGCGAGAAGTCGTATATCGAGCGCTTGATAACCTTAGGGTCTACACCAGCAGCGAGGGTTGCGAGGGCTGCCGACATAGCGTTGTAGATGTTGTGCATACCCTCAATCTTCATCTTGCGCGTGTCGATAGTCACCGACTTCTTGCCAACGGTGGCGGTGAAGGTGTGGCCCTCGAGGATGGCATCACCATCGCCACTTGCTATGGCGGTGTTGATGGCAAAAGGCAACTGATGGGCACGCAACGTGTCGTCCATCTCGGTGAGCATCTGCTGTGTTGTAGGGTCATCGGCCGAGAATATGAAGTAGTCGGCAGTGGTCTGATTCTGCGTGATGCGCATCTTCGAGCGGGCGTAGTTCTCGAGTTTGTAGTCGTAGCGGTCGAGGTGGTCAGGGGTGATGTTCGTAAGCACGCCAATGTCGGCCTTAAACTTATAACAACCATCCAACTGGAACGAACTCAACTCCAGGACGTGCCAGAAGTATTTGTCGGTGGCTACAGAGTAGGCAAAACTCTCGCCGATGTTACCACCTAACGATACCTTACGTCCTGCGTCAACCATAATCTTATAGATTAGCGACGTTGTGGTGGTCTTGCCATTAGAGCCTGTGATACATATGGTCTTTGCAACACCCTTGTAACGTGCTGCAAACTCTATCTCCGAGATTACGGCGATGCCACGTTCGCGAATCTTCTGTACTATAGGTGCTGTGTCGGGGATTCCCGGAGATTTGATAACCTCCTGAGCATCGAGGATACGCTCCTCGGTGTGCTGTCCCTCCTCATACTCCACTGACCACTCGTCGAGGCGTGCCTTGAATCGATCGGCAATCTTGCCCATATCCGAGAGGAATACGTCGAAACCCTTCTTCTTTGCAAGAATGGCAGATCCATAACCCGAGATGCCGCCACCCAAAACTGCTATCTTTCGTTTCATATAGAGTAAGTTTTTGTAGTTACTGAATCTTTAGTGTGATAAGTGTCATTGCCGCGAGCAACAACGAGATTATGAAGAAGCGCATCATAATCTTGGTCTCGAACAACCCCTTCTTCTGGTAGTGGTGGTGGAGCGGCGACATCAGGAATATGCGTCGTCCCTCGCCATACTTCTTCTTGGTATACTTGAAATATCCCACCTGCAACATCACCGACAGCGCCTCTACGAGGAATACGCCACAAAGCAACGGCAGGAGCAACTCCTTGCGGATGCAGAGCGCAAACACCGCGATGATACCTCCGATGGTGAGCGAGCCTGTGTCGCCCATAAATATCTGCGCTGGGAATGAGTTATACCACAGGAAGCCAATCAGCGCACCGGCAAATGCTGCGGCGAAGACTATCAACTCGCCACTCTGCGGTATGTACATAATGTTGAGGTAGTCGGAGTAGATGAGGTGTCCCGAGAGGTATGCCAAGATACCCAACACCAAGACTATAGGAACTGAAACACCTGTGAGGAGTCCGTCGATACCATCCGTGAGGTTTGCGCCATTCGACACCGCTGTGATGACGAAGATGGCAACAACGATGTATACCAGCCACGCCAAGGTGTCGTTGCCACCCGTAAGAGCCTTGTAGTCGAGCATCGTATCCTTGAGGAATGGGATAGAGGTCTTTGTGGTCTTCTCGGGTGTGGTGCTAATAACCTGCTTCTCGGTGTAACTGCTCACCACCTCGCCAGTCTGCACATCGGTGATGTTATAGCGCTTGGTCTCGAAGACCTTCTCGTGGATTACGATATCCGACGATAGCCACATCGTAGTGCCCACGATGATACCTAAACCTACCTGTCCCACAATCTTGAAACGACCGTTGAGACCCTCCTTGTTGTGACGGAAGACCTTGATATAGTCATCCAAACCACCTATGAAGCCGAGCCATATTGTCGAGATGAGCATCAACTGAATGTATACGTTATGGAGGTCACCAAAGAGCAATACGGGGATTATCACCGCCAAGATGATGATTATACCACCCATCGTAGGTGTTCCCTTCTTGTCTAACTGACCCTGAAGACCAAGGTCACGGATATCCTCGCCAATCTGCTTGGTCTTGAGGAAGCGTATGATGCGCTTGCCGAAGACTATGGCTATGAGCAACGACAGTATGATAGCCGCTGCCGAGCGTACCGAGATATATTCGCCAACACGCATACCTGGGAGGTCGGTATGTATGTTGAGGTATTCAAAGAGTGAATAGAGCATTGTGAGTTAGTTTTTGTTTGTTTCCGTTATTTGTTGTGTGTTGATGAGAATGCATTGCGAATCTCCTCACGGTCGTCGAAGTGGTGCTTCTCGGTGCCGATAATCTGGTAGTCCTCGTGACCCTTACCCGCTATGAGGATAATGTCGCCCGGCTGTGCCAACATCGCAGCGGTGCGTATAGCCTCTCTGCGGTCGGTGATGCGGAGGTAGTTCTTCGCTGTGCCAACACCAGCCACCACATCGTCCAGAATAGCCTCTGGTGACTCGGTGCGAGGGTTGTCGGAGGTGAAGATTGCCGTTGTGGCATACTTAACCGCTATGGCAGCCATTTCGGGACGCTTGGTCTTGTCTCTGTCGCCACCGCAGCCACATACCACATAGAGACGCTGCTCGTCACGACGTACCTCCTCGATGGTCTGCAGCACATTGTCCAAAGCATCGGGCGTATGTGCATAGTCCACAATAGCCATAGTACGGTCCTCGGCGATGATGGTCTCGAAGCGTCCTGCAACGGGTGTCAACTTCGAGAGTGTAGTCAGCACCTCTAACTTATCGATACCCAGCAATGTCGCTGCGGCATATACCGTAGTGAGGTTATAGGCGTTGAAGCCTCCGGTGAACTTCACCCACACCTCCTGATTGTCGATATTGAGGAGCATACCATCGGGCAACATCTCCACAATCTTGGTGCGGAAGTCGGCCATAGAGCGTAGCGAGAGGCGGTAGTGCTTGGCGTTGCAGTTCTGAAGCATCACCTCGCCATTGCGATCGTCGATGTTCACCACAGCCCACGCATCCTTGTCCAAACCATCGAAGAACGACTTCTTGGCACGGATATACTCCTTGTATGTGCCGTGATAGTCGAGGTGGTCGTGCGTTAGGTTGCTAAATAGCGCACCCTGGAAGCGTAGTGCCTCGATGCGGTGCTGCGCTGCGGCGTGCGACGACACCTCCATAAAGCAGTAGTCGCAACCCTCGTCGACCATCTCACGCATCATCTGGTTGAGGCGTATAGAGTCGGGAGTGGTGTGTGTAGAGGCTACGCTGCGCTCTCCGATGCGGTAGATAACCGTTGAGATGAGACCTGCCTTATAGCCCATAGCCATAAACATATCGTAGAGGAGTGTGGCAGTGGTGGTCTTGCCATTAGTACCCGTAACACCCACAAGGCGCAACTCCTCGGATGGATGGTCGTAGAATGCTGCTGCCATATGTGCCATAGCGATGTTGGTATCCTCCACAACAACATATGCAACATCTGCGTTACGCACCTCGGGCATCTCCTCGCAGATGATGCTCTTTGCACCGCGCTTTATGGCCGATGCTATGTAGCGATGACCATCGCTCTGTGTGCCACGCACCGCGAAGAAGCAGTCGCCATCCTTCACCGCGCGTGAGTCGTAGGTGAGACCTCCCACGATGGGGTTTGTGGGGTTCTCTATTGCTTGCACTCGAACGCCGTCGAGTATATCGTTCAATCGTTTCATAGTTCTTATCTCTCCAAAACGAGTTCTATTCTCGTGTTATTTGCAATCTTATATCCTGGTGCGAGGCTCTGCGTGCGCACACGACCACTGCCGCGGTGTGTAACCCTCAACCCCGACTTTTCGAGCAGAAACAGCGCATCCGTAAGTCCCATACCTCGAACATCGGGCACACGACCCTCCTCTATAGCCACAGCGTTGATGGTGGTCTCACCTGCCTCAACCGTGGCCTGACTCCACGATGCACCGTCGCTCTCGTTATCTACGTCGTTTGTCAGAGCGCCAATCTTGGCAACGTGCTTGGTCTTGCCACCCTTGATAGTCTCGGGGGTATGAGGCTCCTCGGCCTTCTCAACTGCCGAGTGCAGCGTGTGGTCGTTGGCATAGATATACTCCATAATGTCTGCCGCCACAGGTGCCGAGAGGTCGATACCGAAGTATGATGGTGAGTCGGGCGTTGCCTGCTTGCAGACACCAACCATAATCGTATACTTAGGACTCTCCTGAGGCATTGTGCAGATGATAGAGCCATAGTAGTAGTTATCCTGCTTGCCGTTGATGCCATCCTTCATCTGGTGTTTGTCGATACGGCTCTCGCTCACAAAGGTGCTCCACATCTGCGCCGTACCGGTCTTACAACCAAAAGGTATCGCCAAGTCACGGAAGTAGCGTCCTGTACGCTCCGATGCTGCAGCAAGACAGGTGTCGAGGGCTGCAAGGGTCTTCTTCGAGCACATTCTGTTGATAAGAGTTACCACAGGCATCTTCTCTATCACCTCGCCATCGCGCTCTATGCGGTCTACGATGCGTGGTGCTACC
>JAFOCZ010000093.1 GCA_017380955.1 Alistipes sp. | reverse complement strand
GGAGAGATGGGTAGTTATGGGGCGCTACCTATTTATACCCATCAGTCCCCATCAATACCCATAAATTAAAGCCTCGCAGAGACCGCACTTTTCACTTTTCACCTTTCACTTTTCACTTTTCACTTTGTAATCGCCCCTCAGGGCGACACGATTACTAATTACTAATTACTCACTACTAATTAAAAATCCCGCCTTTCGGGCGGGATTGTCTGCATATAAAACTAAAGTCTTACTCCTCGGTCTCGTCGTATGATGGGAGTTTGAACTCTGTGAAGCCAGCCTTAACGAGGATGTTATACCACGCAAAGCACTTCTTCATATCCGATACGTGAACACGATCGCGGTCGTACTCTGGCAATACCTTTGCGAACTCCTCGGTGATACGCTCCGCAGACTCCTTATGAGAGATTGCCTCCTTACCCTCGGTATAGTTCCAGATGTTGGTGAACACGTCTGCCAACGCTATATCCTCACCCTCGGTGAACATAGAGATCTCGGTGAGGGCGCTAACGCGAGAGGTGGCAGAAGCGTTCATACGCTTGCCGTCGGTGAGTGACTCAACGATAACACCACGCATAGACTGCGCTACATACTTGTAAAGACCTGGCTGGCCTGAGATGGCCAAGATATCCTTCAATTCCATAATTTATACTTGTTATATAGTTTAATTAGTTCGTATTCAGCGTTTATAAGGTTAGGCTTATCGCGCTATAACAAAATTTTATGACGCAAAGTTATATAAATTTTACAAAAAATAAGTATATTTGTAGGAAACTTAATAATAAATTATCAGGTTATGCAAAAAGAGGATATAGAGATTATACAGATAAACATATCGGGTGAGGACAAACCAGGCCTCACATCTTCGCTGACAGGAATACTCGCAGCGCACGACGCCTTTATCCTCGATATTGGTCAGTCGAATATTCATCGCAGCCTAACACTCGGAATACTATTTATGACAACTCCCGAGCGCTCGGGACAGATTATGAAGGAGTTGCTGTTCAAGGCTTCGGAGATGAACATAACGATACGATTTGAGCCTATCGCCGAGGAGGATTACAACTACTGGGTGACAGGACAGGGCAAAAACCGATATATCATAACTATGGTGGGTCGTAAGATCACCGCAGAGCATATATCACGCGTAACACAGGCTATATCCGAGGAGGGTCTCAACATCGACGATATTAACCGCCTTACAGGACGTATGCCTCTCGACGAGGATCACCGAGCACCAAAGACAAGTATCGAGTTCTCGGTGCGTGGTACGCTCGAGAACAAGGGTCACTTCCAGAATGCACTGATGCAGATATCCAACGACGGCGAGGTGGACATCTCGTTCCAGAAGGATGGCATATTCCGCCGCTCACGACGTCTCATATGCTTCGATATGGACTCTACGCTAATCCGCACAGAGGTTATCGATGAGTTAGCAGACCGCGCCGGAGTGGGCAAGGAGGTGCGTGAGATTACGGAGCGCGCTATGCGTGGCGAGATAGACTTCACAGAGAGTTTCAAGCAGCGTGTGGCACTCCTAAAGGGTCTCGACGTGAGTGTTATGGAGGATATCGCCGTTAACCTCCCAATCACCGAGGGTGTGGATCGTATGATGACAATCCTCAAGCGTGTGGGATACAAGACCGCGATACTCTCGGGAGGTTTCACATACTTCGGAAACTACCTGAAGCGCCGATTCGGCTTCGACTATGTATATGCCAATGAGTTGGAGGTTGACGACAACGGCAAACTCACAGGACGCTACACCGGCGAGGTGGTGGATGGCGCGCGTAAGGCCGAACTGTTGCGTCTCCTCTGCCAATTCGAGAAGATAGACATTCAGCAGTCGGTGGCTGTGGGTGATGGCGCTAACGACCTGCCTATGCTCAACATTGCGGGTCTCGGCATCGCCTTCCACGCAAAACCTAAGGTGCGTGAGACAGCACGACAGTCGCTATCTACGGTAGGCCTCGACGGCATACTCTACTTCCTCGGATTGAAGGATTCGTGGGTAGAGAAGCGATAATTTGCTGTGAAAATTTGTCGTGATAAGTGGCTATCTACTGCCGCTAACGATTTGTCTCGGCAATGGGCAGTACCCAAGTACAGCCCATCGCCTCGAAAATCGCCGAGCGTTGTATCTAACCACTTCTAACAACAAATTAAGATTACCACCACCGAAAACGGATATAATGAAACGCACTATTATCCTTTTGTTATTGACGCTTGTCGGTTGCTACAACAGCACCGACAAGTCTCATATTATGCCTACGCTCCACGACCCTACTACCACCATTGCTGCGTTGCGCAAGAATGTAGGTGTGCGTGGTGCCACGATAACCGAGGATATAGTGTTGCGCGGGCGTGTGACATCGTCGGATGCGGAGGATAACATATACCGCTCTATATTCGTGGAGGATGACACAGCGGCGGTAGAGGTGTTACTCGGGCTTTCGTCACTCGAAGCGCACTACCCCGAGGGTTTGGAGGTGGCGCTACACATCAAGGGATGCCGTCTCGACTATCTGCGTGGCGTGTTACAGGTAGGCACTGAGGCCATCGGCAGCGGTGCGAACACCGTAGACTACATAAACTCTCGCGAGGGTGCAGACAGGGTTGTGAGGCGCAGTAGTGACGTGACACCGCGCGAGGCTATGCAGGTGGACATCACCGACCTCAGCGAGGATATGTGTGGTCGGTTGGTGCGCATAGATGGCGTTATGGCGGTGCACTCAACGAGTATCGACACCTTAGAGGGGCAGACGATGGCTGATGCCCTATGGCGTGGTAGCGCATTGTTCAAAACCGCTGATGGTGACAGCATAGCGGTCTACACCAGCAACTATGCACGTTATGCAGATGCGCCATTGCCACTTAGTGAGGTGTCGCTGACAGGAATACTGGAGTGGGGAGCATATGGGCGCTCCGCGGCAAAATGTTATCATATTACGATGCGTTATGAGGATGATTGCGATATTATGTAGCCTTATGCTGCTCTGCGGTTGCAGCGGTGGCGTGGAGATACTTGTGAGCCGTGAGATATCGGCGGCATACCTGTGGAGTATGGCGCGAGGTGGCACGGTGCATATAAAGGATGACTACATCCTCAGAGGCTTCGTGACGATGAATGACTACTTAGGCGAGACACGCCGCAGTGTCATAATAAGCGACCATAGCAGCGGCGTGGAGATAAAGATAGATATGGACAATATCCACCAACTACTACCCTTCGGTAGCGAGGTGGAGGTATACTGCTCGGGGTTGTATATAGGTCGCGAGAGTAACACACTTGTGATGGGCACGCGCCCCACCGCGGAGTTTGCCGTAGACCGCATACCCGCAGAGGATGTATCGCGCTACATAAGAGTTGTCGGCGAGGCGGCACCGAATGCCGAGAGAATGGCGATTGCAGATATCGGCAACGAGGATATATTCCGCTATGTTATGATTGAGGGTGTGAGGGTTATTGACGAGGAGCGAGATTGCAGATGGTGTGACGTAGATATGCTCACAGGGGAGTATTGCGAAACCGCGCGCCACTTCACAGATGGCCGGGACACCCTTACTATAGTCACATCCCCCACTGCCGACTACTGCAGCGACCACATCCTCAAAGGCCCTATCCACTGCATCGGCGTTATCGACGTATTTCGCTCCAACTTATCACTCCGCCTCTCAAACTACCAGATCGTCCCCGCAGAGTGATAGCCGAGAAGACTATAGATCCAACTTCCAAAGGTGGTATTCCATTGCTCGCTTATAGCCTTGCTCATATCGTTCGCCAAAGATATCCTCACCAGATATCTTCGCGATGAAAGGCTTTACAACGCAGCCAAGATATGTCACCCGAACATTGGTGAGGTCTAAATCCTTTTCAGCAATCATCGCTGCAAGTTCCAGGTATAGTCGCGTTCTGGGTTGCCACACCTGATAGAAATCAAATCCATCGATAACCGTAGACTTTAAGTGGCGAGTTGCCATTTTACCATTATCAAGGTAGTTCACCTCGACTTCATTATTGAGGTCAATACCCTTAAGCGAGGATATTCCCATCATATTTGCGAGTGATAAATCACGACCCTCCTGCGTGCCGAGGGCAATGTATGGGTATTTCACACCATTTAGCGTCGCTATCTTTGTGAATATTGCTCCTGTGAGTGTAAACTGCTGTCCCAAAGGATGGCGAGTGCAGTCCACAGCACCAGGGTAAAAGCCTCTAAGACCATTGTCTCGCACCTCTTTCAGGTGGCTTTCTACAAATGTATTCGTCTCTACGTAACTTTTTTTAATCAAAACTTTCTTGTTTTCCATAAACATTGGCTGTTGCGATAGATGCAATAGTGATGTTTTAATAGTGTTTAAAACGTCACGCTCTTATATCTGCCGCCTCGGCACTTTACACTCTTTGTAGTGCCGTCGGCAAGGCGTAGCGTAACTGTGCAATTGTCATTTGCGAGAACTCCAACGCTTGTTACACGACCATCACTCCACGTGCAGTCAACGGTTACGCCACCGCGTGCACAGAGACCCTTAAACGCTCCTGTGTGCCACGCATCGGGCAAGGCAGGGAGAAGGTCCACGACACCATCGTGGCTCTGCAAAAGCATCTCCATAACACCTGCAGCGCCACCAAAGTTACCGTCTATCTGGAATGGAGGGTGCGAGCAGAAGAGGTTGGGATATGTGCCACCACCCGAGCCACCCTCGGCAAAGGCGGGCTCGAGGAGTGAGTGTAGTAGGTGAGCGGCACGGTTGCCATCGCCGAGACGTGCCCAGAAGCATATCTTCCACGCGCGAGACCATCCTGTGCCGGCGTCACCACGGCGGTCGAGGCTTTTGCGTGCAGCGGTCATAAGGTCGGGCGTAGAGCGTGATATCTGCGCTGCGGGGTATAGTCCAAAGAGGTGCGACACGTGGCGGTGCTCAGGCTCTGCCTCCTCATACTCCTCCATCCACTCCATAATCCTGCCGTCCGAAGATATGCGCGTGGGGACAAGGCGCGATGATGCCTGGCGGAATATCTCCGCAGTATCGGCATCGCAACCGAGAATCTCGGCAGCCGATATTACAGCCGTGAATATCTCGCGTGTAATCTGATTGTCCATCGTCGAGCCCATACATATGTGTGTCACGATTCCGTGCTCCCTATCCTCGGCGTTTAGGAAGAAGCCATTCTCGGGGGATGTTGTAGGTGCTGTTACAAGGTAACCGCTCTTAGGGTCCTCGATGAGTATGGAGTGTAGGAACTGCGCAGCGCCACGCATAACGGGGTACACGCGCTCGAGATACTCCCTATCGAGGGTGTAGAGGTAATGCTCCCAAAGGTGTAGCGCTATCCACGCGCCACAGGTATTTGTAGCGCCCCACGATGGGTCTTCAGATGGCGAGGTGAAGCCCCACGCATTTGCCAGGATATGGGCACACCAGCCCTCGGCATCGTAGAAGCGCTTGGCGGTGTGCTCGCCCGACTCCGCGAGGCCTTCGACATATCGTGTCAGAGGGTCTATTAACTCGCCTAAGTTTCCAACCTCAAGTGGCCAGTGATTCATCTGCTGATTGATATTCAGGTGCATATCACCATTCCACGGCGTCCAAGTGCCAGCCGCCCAGATCCCCTGTAGGTTAGGCGGTAACTTAGCCTTATATGCCGATGAGAGAAGCAGATAGCGACCATACTGCGCATATAACGCCGCAAGTGACGGGTCATCACCCGTAACGGCATACTCCTCTAAACGTCGGTCAGTTGGTATGTCGAGACGCTGCTCGCCGAGGTCTATCTCCACACGGTCGAACAACTCGCGATATGCTGCGATATGTCGCTGTCGCTGAGCATAATAGTCATACGATGTATGGAAAATTGCGGTATCTACATCCCTCAGACTCCACGTTTCGTTGTAGTTAGTAGCCGCCACGAAGCACAGCGTAATATCCGTAGCACCCTCGATAGTAAGAACATCACCATTGCCAGTCGAAGTGCCGTTTGTGGCTACCACATTCAGCCTACCAATGTAGTTAACACCCTCGTTATCGCTGCCGCTGGGCAGTACGCCACGAATGGTAATGCCATCATCCTCGGCTATAACCTCAGCATCCGCAGTGCGACGTAGTGTAAGAGTGTAGTTCGTTGGCGCAGAGGCGCTATAACGCATCATAAGTGCGTTATCTTCATACGACGTGAAATACTCCCTGCGATGCTCCACGCCATCCACCGTGAACGATGTTCGCGCTATGGCATCGCGGAGGCATAACTCACGGCGATAATCCTCGACCGTTGCACCATTGGCAATGTCGGTTGTTACCAATAAGTTACAAAACATCTGATAGCATCCATATTCGGGTGATGCTGAGCCTCCTCCCGAGCAGGTGAAATAGCGATACATAAGCATCTCTGCACGGCGGTTGTTACCCTCGAGCAGCGCCTCACGGATGTGTGGCAGCCACTCCAAAGCCTCGGGGTTGTCTGTATGCTGCACGCCACCGCTCCACATACTCTCCTCGTTGAGACCTATATACTCCTGAGCCACTCCTCCAGCAAGCATAGCACCCAAACGTCCATTACCAAGAGGTAGACACTCCTCCCACGCTTGCGCAGGATGGTCGTACCACAGCACAAGGTTATCATTTACGGATGGTGACTCAGCACAAGGCGTTGAGCAGGAAATAAATAGGGCTATAGTGCTGATAATCAGAAGGTGTAAGTGTCGCATATTGCGCTGTGTTTGGGGTTATAGTAAGTAGTCGAGGACGCTCTGCCAGTCTGGGAATCGCTCGGTGCGAAAGTGGATATGCTCGCCACCAAACTCCGCCGCGCCGTGCTTAGTGCGGTCGTCGATGAGGTAGTCTCCCTCACATAAATCTTTGTGGTGCGAGAGTATCAGACGCTTGTATGCCACATCACCAAGATATCGCTGCACCCACACCACCTTATCGCTCCACGCCGAAGGGTTGTGCCACGGCGCAGTGGAGAGAATATATACATCGTAATGCTCCGCCAAACGATGGAATGCATCTATAGCGCCAGACATAGGGTCCATACGCGCGAAGATTCCGGGAATGTCGTCATAATGACCCTCATAGCGCTCCAATGTTGCGCTGTCGGTGCGGTCGATACCGGTCTGGAAATCCACCAAAACACCATCCATATCAATGTATAGTCTCTTCATAGGCGTGTTGTTATTGTGTTGTATTACTCCAAAAATATTATTTCACCTTTAGTATAGCCATAGTTGGACTCAACGATGAGAATCGCATCATCATAGGAGGCATACTCATAGCAGTAGCGAGTCTTGATGTATATGTCAGTGCCGCATATACGATAGAAATTAGAGTCTACACGTGTGACCTCAACACTATAGCGTCCTGTGTCTAACCTCGTTGGGACGTATAAAGCCCTTACCTCCTCTATCGATCCATATAGATTTTCGGCAACTGTATCGGAGGGCAGTTCCTGGCGCTCATAAAACTCTTCAATATCGTAACTATCGCTGTCAATCGTATCTACCTTAGCAGCGGTAGCAGGAGTGCTAACCTCAGCAAAGATGTATAGAACAACAGTAAATGATAAATAAAATAGACGTCGCATAATAATTGATATTGAAATGTTGGTTAGAGATAACAAAGATACAAAATAGAATTCAGATTCCAAAACCTACGATGCTCTATTTGTTATGTTTTTGCAAGGCCGCGACGATGCTTCTACGGAGGTTGTTGCAGAATATTTTTGGGATAAGTGGTGAAAAAATTTGTAAATCGATATATTTTTTATAATTTTGCACCGCATTAGTTATCGGCATCCTATGCCGCTTGCGTGGTTGTCGCCATTTTGGTGTCCGTTACGAGAGGTGGATGTGATAAATAAATTGTGATGGTTCCGTAGCTCAGCTGGATAGAGCAACAGCCTTCTAAGCTGTGGGTCGTGGGTTCGAATCCCGCCGGAATCACAAACTTGAGGAGCAGAGAATTCTGCTCCTTTTTCTGTGTTAAGATGTTAGCGGATGTCGGGACATTAGGCACAGATCCAGCCAAATTCTGCGGGTTACGCCTTTTGCAATCCCATAAAATCGGGTGAAATCCTATGCAATTCTCCCTGCCCAATAATTCCAATCCCAAACGAAGAGAGCCAAGCGTAACCAACTTTTGACTTCTGC
>JAFOCZ010000092.1 GCA_017380955.1 Alistipes sp. | reverse complement strand
TTATACGTCGAGGTTAAGGGTCACACCGACAACACAGGTCCTGAGGATTTGAATCTCCGACTCTCGAAGGCACGCGCTCTGGTGGTTATGGAGTACCTCAAGGAGTGTGGTGTGTCGTCAAAGAGAATCTCATATGCCTACTATGGCGAGGATCTCCCACTCTCGACAAACGAGACTGCCGAGGGTAGAAGATTGAATAGACGAGTAGAATTTGAACTTAAAAAGAGATAGTGTATGACAACAATGTATCGTGGTATGCTTGGGACTATGGTCCTGATTGTTGCGCTTGCCTTCAATGTGTCGTGTCTGAACAACGACGACAGAACAATATTGCTGAACAATGGTTTGTTGCAGAGTGGTGGTGGCTCCACAACACCTCCGTCGGATGTAGAACTTACGCCTAACCCCGATGTTGACGATCCTTATACCGTTGATATCCCCGATATTCAGCACTATGTAGATGAGGTGAATGGCAAGAAGCATCTCATAACCTTTATGCCAGGTATCGTTCACAACGATGAGATTGTGCGTCTTGTGGGTACGAGTGGTGGTGAGAATCAGAATCTTTGGGCATCTATAGATGGTGTGCCAAAGGTTGTTAGCGCCTACAACACCATAGATGGCACAGGTGGCGAGTATACCCAGAAGTACGACATAGTGTTGCTTGTCGATAACTCCGATAATATGGCCGACGAGGCAGATATCATAGCACAGAAGGTCGTTGAGTGGGCCAATGCGTTGGTAAAGGATTATGATGTGCAGTTTGGTGTTGTCGGCTACAACGGCTTGATTACCGGCGCTATGGAACTTGCGGAGTGTGATGCTTTAGAGGAGTACCTCGACCGCTTGGGTGTTGAGGGTGTAGAGCGCACCAAGGGCTTTGTGGGTAACAGCCGAGGTGATTTGGGTTATGAGGCTGTTGACTACAATAGTAAGTTGTATGCTAATTATGAGTGCTGTATGGCGGCGTTGCACTTTGCCGATGAGTTATTCGCATTCCGCAACGGCTCAACCCGTATATATGTGAACTTCACCGATGAGTATAACAACTATTTTGCGCTGGATAAGTTCTCTGTGGAGTATCTGCGCCATAGTTGGAGTGTGGAGCAGGGTGTTGTGCATACTATCTTCTCGGGAAGCGCGGAGAGCGCCGATGATAGTGGCGAGGAGCCTTGGTTGATGTCTACATACACAGGCGGTAAGACTATCTTCACAAATAGCAAGTTTGCTGCAGTGTCGCTCTACGACGATATTCCTATTGGCGAGGCGGTGCAGAACTCCTATGTCATAAGAGTTGAGGATGTCGGAGAGTTTATGGATGGCTTGAATCACAAGTTGCTCTTTACTGTTAAGTCTCCGGATAATGAGATTCGTGCAAAGCGTGAGTATGATGTAAAGATTAAATAACCACGCAAACAAAATAAGGGGCGGTCATTACGATCGCCCCTTTATTGTGTTTATATGTGTCGTTGCTTACTTGATAGTAAGTTCGTCGATAAGCCACTTAGCGTCGCCATACTTCTCGATGACGAACAACACATAGCGGATGTCTACGGCGATGGTGCGCTGCAACTCAGGCTCGAATGCCACGTCGCCAGACATAGCCTCCCAGTTGCCATCGAATGCCAAGCCGATGAGTTCACCCTTAGCGTTCATAACCGGTGAGCCAGAGTTGCCACCTGTGATGTCGCAGTTGACGAGGAATGCCACAGGAAGGTCGCCATTCTTATCTGCATAGCGGCCATAGTCCTTCGCGCGGTACAACTCCTTAAGGCGCTCAGGAACAGTGAACTCCACAGGATTTGATGGGTCCTCCTTAGCCATAACACCCTCGATAGTGGTGTAGTGGTTGTAGACGATACCGTCAGCAGGGCTATAAGGCAATACGTTGCCATAGGTGAGGCGGATTGTGAAGTTAGCATCCGATGCCCAAGGCTTCTCGGGTTGCATCATCATAAGACCTGCGATATACTTGCGGTGACCCTCGGCATACTTGAGGTTGGCTGTCATAGTAGCAGGTGCAAGTTCGCTGTAGAGTTCGAAGATAGACTTTGCAAGTTCGTAAGCAGGGTCGTTGTTGAAGGCTGCATCGCGTGCCTCGTCGTCAAGTGCTGCGATGGCGTTAAACTTCTCAAGGCTTGTGAGTTGCGAGTTGTCGTAGAGCCAGTCTACATAGGCGTCGCTATTGCCACCAAACTCCGCGTCAATCTTCTCGTAGATTGATGGCAGGCGCTTGTTGTTCTCGCGGTAGATGACGAACATACGCTTAGCCACGTCGCGGTCAGTAGCCTCGTCGTAGTCCTTATAGAACTGCTCTGGGTTAAATCTTCCCAACATAGTCTGCACAAGTTCCACAGACTGGAAGAATGTCTCAGATATATACTGCAATGTAGCGTTCTCAGCCTTTGCCTCGGTCTGCGACTGCTCGATGAGTGTCAAGGCATCGATGTAGCCCTCCTCGGGGAGAGTGTTCTTGTTTGCCCAAGCCTGGAACTCTGCCTCTTGCTTAGCCTTCTTATCGCGGACGTTGAGTTTCTCGATGCCGCGCGACATACCTATAGAGTTTTTCCAGTAGTTTGCCGAGCCTGCGAACTTAGCGTCGTACTTGATGCGTACTGCCTGGTCGGCATCCATATGCTGGCGCAAGATTGCCTGACGCTCGCCACGGATGTAGATACGCTGTGGGTTGTCCACCTCCAACATATAGTCAATCTCGTACGATGTCATATAGCGCTCTGTAGAACCAGGGAAGCCCATAATCATACCGAAGTCACCCTCCTTGATGCCATCCAACGAGATGTTGAGCCACTTCTCAGCCTTATATGGCACGTTGTCCTCGGAGTATGCCGCAGGGCGGTTATCCTTGCCTGCATATACGCGGAAGACAGAGAAGTCACCAGTATGGCGTGGCCACATCCAGTTGTCGGTGTCGCCGCCAAACTTACCGATAGAGGATGGCGGTGTGCCTACCAAACGCACATCGGTGTATACCTCATATACGAATGCGAAGAACTGGTTGCCACCAAAGAACGAAGGGATGATAATCTGCATACCTGGGTACTCAGCCTCGAGTTTGGCGATGAGAGCCTCCTTGTTAGCACCCGCAATCTCCGTATACTCATCCTGGCTGGCTGTAGATGGCACGTTGCCCATAATGTCTGCCGTAACGTCGAAGATATGGCGCACAAAACGCACCGAGAGACCCTCGGCAGGCAACTCCTCGGCGTAGTTCTTAGCCCAGAAACCATCCTTAAGGTAGTCGTGCTCCACAGAAGATAACTGCTGGATAGAGTTATAACCGCAGTGGTGGTTGGTGAAGAGCAGACCATTAGGCGATACAATCTCACCTGTGCAGCCGCCACCAAAGACCACGATGGCATCCTTGAGTGATGACTTCTCGGCAGAGTAGATATCCTCGGCCTTTAGTTTGCAGCCGTGCTCCTTCATATCCTTGCTGTTCATCTTCTTGATGTAGGGCAGTAGCCACATACCCTCATCTGCCACGGCGGTAAAACTTATACCGACCAGTGCGAGTAATGTCAAAAGTTTTTTCATAGATTCAGTTTTATGGTTTGTAATTTACATAGTTTTTCTCGGTAAAGATACGAAAATAAAACGAGAATATTGTGGTAGGTAGCAAAAAAAAAGAGAAACCGCATTGCGATTTCTCTCAAAAGTTGGGCTACCTGGATTCGAACCAAGAATGACAGGACCAGAATCTGTAGTGTTACCATTACACCATAGCCCAATTGCTTTGTTTGACGGTGCAAAAGTAGAACAATATTTTGAAATAACAAAGGATTTTGCAAAAAAATTTCATATCTTTGTTAAGATTTTTGCAATCAAGAGTAAAAATAACATATAAAACATACTGATTATGAACAACATCAAGTCACGATTGATCGTAATGAATTTTCTGCAGTTTGCAGTGTGGGGAGCCTACCTAACTTGTGTAGGACAGTTTTTGGGACGTGTGGGCCTCGGTGCTTACATCTCGTGGTTCTATGTCGCACAGGGTGTAGTGTCTATATTTATGCCTGCGATTATGGGTATCATCGCCGATAAGTATGTGCAGCCACAGCGACTCCTCGGTATCTCACACCTCCTCGCCGGAGGCTTTATGCTCGTTGCTGCATACTTCGGTATTCAGGCTACAGACCTCGCCGTGGCAAATGCCGCAAATGCCGACTACGTGGCAAACATATGGCCTATATTCATACCTTATGTTTTGAGCGTGGCGTTCTATATGCCAACCATTGCTTTGTCTAATACTGTGGCATTCGGCACTCTCACACGCTCGGGTCTGGACTTTGTGAAGGCGTTCCCTCCTATCCGCACCTTGGGTACTGTGGGTTTCATAGCATCGATGTGGCTTGTGAATAGCGTGTCGTTTGGTTTGGCCGACAATGCGCAGTTTACATATATGCAACTTGTGCTCTGTGGTGTGTTGGGTGTGATACTCGGTGCTTACTCGTTCACATTACCTGAGTGCCCTCTCACCAAGAGCGACGAGAAGAAGAGCCTCGCAGAGCGCCTCGGCCTCGATGCCTTTGTGCTCTTTAAGTCTAAGACTATGGCGATGTTCTTCATATTCTCGATGCTCCTGGGTGTGTCGTTGCAGATTACCAACGGCTATGCTACATCCTACATCAATAGTTTCCAGAGCATCTCTTCGGATTGGTTTGCGTCAAACCCTACGATGCTTGTCTCAATATCGCAGATCTCGGAGGCTTTGTGCATCCTTATGACCGCATTCTTTCTCCGCCGCTTTGGTATTAAGAACGTTATGCTCATCGCGATGTTTGCGTGGGTGCTGCGCTTCGGACTCTTCGGCGTGGGTACTACGACAACCACCATCGGCGTTATTGCGCTCATAGCATCGTGCTTGGTATATGGCGTGGCATTCGACTTCTTCAACGTGTCGGGAGCGATGTTCGTGCAGCAGGAGGCGCCACAGAGTATGCAGGGTAGCGCACAGGGATTGTTTATGCTTATGACAAATGGTATCGGTGCTTCGGTAGGTACTTATATCGCTGGCAAGGTTGTAGATCACTTCTGCACCTGGGAGGGTGGCTACCTCGTGTCACGTCCCGAGTTTGCTGCTGAGGGCTGGGAGACCACTTGGTTTATCTTCGCGGGATATGCCCTTGTAGTGGCTGTTGCGTTTATGCTACTGTTCCGCTATAAGCACGACCCAAAACGCTTTTAAGAGAATTAGGAGTGAGTAATTAGTAATTAGTAATTAGTAATGTTTCGCCTCTGTGAGGCGATTATTGGGTGTTGTTGTGAATTTGTGGAGTACGTCATAACTATCCAAAATCATCTCGCAGAGATGACACTATTACTAATTTCTCACTCCTCACTACTAATTAATCTTTGGTTATGTCTCAACAACCGTTGGCCGAGCGTCTGCGTCCTCAGACCCTCGATGACTATATAGGACAGAAACACCTCGTTGGCGATAATGGCGTACTGCGCAAGTTTATCGCCACGGGCAGTGTGCCATCGTTTATATTGTGGGGACCTCCGGGTGTGGGTAAGACCACGTTGGCACGCATCGTTGCCACGGCGCTAAACCGCCCATTCTATACCCTCTCTGCCGTAACGTCGGGCGTTAAGGATGTCAGGGAGGTTATCGAGAAGGCGAAGAATCAGCACCTCTTCAGTTCGCGCTCAGCATTCCTGTTTATCGATGAGATTCACCGCTTCAGCAAGTCGCAGCAGGACTCGCTGCTGGGCGCTGTGGAGCAGGGTGTCGTGACGCTCATAGGTGCTACGACGGAGAATCCCTCGTTCGAGGTTATCTCGCCGCTGTTGAGCCGCTGCCAGGTGTATGTGCTGAAGCCTATGGACGATGCGGAACTTGGCACGCTCCTCGACCGCGCGCTGACCACGGATGAGCACCTCAAGAAACGTAATATCGAGGTCCGCGAGACCGAGGCGCTGTTCCGCTTCTCGGGTGGCGATGCGCGTAAGTTGCTCAATATCCTCGATATCCTTGTCGGTGCTTCGGATGGCGATATCGTCATCTCCGATGAGCACGTCACGGAGTGCTTGCAACAGAATATCGCCCTCTACGACAAGACGGGCGAGCAACATTACGATGTTGTCTCGGCGTTCATAAAGTCTATACGCGGCAGCGACCCTAATGCCGCCATCTACTACCTCGCGCGTATGCTTGCTGGCGGCGAGGAGCCACGTTTCATAGCCCGCCGCTTGGTGATATCCGCATCGGAGGATATAGGCCTTGCAAACCCCAATGCACTACTCTTGGCTAATGCCTGCTTCGATACGGTGCATAAGATAGGTATGCCCGAGGCGCGCATCACGCTTGCCGAGACCACCATATACCTCGCGACAAGCCCCAAGAGCAACTCGGCATATGCCGCTATCAATAAGGCCCTTGCGATGGTCGAACGCGACACTACCAACCGCCCTGTGCCTCTGCACCTGCGCAACGCCCCCACAAAACTTATGGGCGATATGGGCTATGGCGCCGACTATCGCTATGCCCACGACTATGCTGGTAACTTCGTTGTCCAGGAGTTCCTGCCCGAGTCTCTCAGTGGTACACGCTTCTATACGCCTAACGTTGGCAATGCCCAGGAGGCGAAGATCGCCGAGCGTATGAAGGCTCTGTGGGGCGATAAGTATGATAAATAGCCGCTGCTGCCTATGCGACTACTGCTCTATATCGTTGCAATGTGCTCTGCGTTGCTTGTTGGTTGCACCACCAACGAGTACACCGCAGCACTCATCCGCCACGCCGAGGATATCGCTGCCGACCATCCCGACTCGGCGCTGATGATTATGCGTTCTGTGAATCCGCGCACTGTGCACGGAAAGCACGATAGGGCGCACTACCAACTTGTCTATAGCGAATCGCTCTACTATAACGCTATCGACAGCGATAACGACTCTCTCACACGCTCTATGGCGAAGTATTATCTCTATGACGATAACCACGCCGAGCGTGCGAGGGCTATGTATCAACACGCCCTTGTGCGAGTAAATGCTAAGAATAATGCCGAGGCTATGTACTACCTTATAGAGGCTGAGAAGTCGCTGGCATATGTCGACAATCCGCGTCTTGCGGGTGTTGTGCATCGTGCCAAGGGTGAAATATATGGCGAGGAGTGTTTGTTTGCCAACTCGTTAATGGAGTATGAAACGGCATATAAATATTTTGACATTTGCGACCTTGCATATCATAAACTTGCTACGCTATACAAAATTGGTAAAGTATATGGAATTATCAATGAGTATGAGAAGTCTGTCGAGACACTCACTCCGCTTATTGATATGTGTTTGGATATTGGTAATTCTAAATTATTAGGTGCTATAATAATCGAACTGTCGCAAAATTATATACTGACTGATAAAATTGATGAGTGTAGCCATTTGGTTGATTTGTTTGAGCAGAACGATTGTGCGAAATATTTTGATCAAGAGTATTATCTCTTAAAAGCCATTGTTGAAGCGCATTTTAATGCGCGAGATAGTGCTTTGATGTATCTCGCCAAGGCATTAGAATACCCTTTTAATGACTATTTCCAGGCGGAGTTCCTTGCACATATAGTATATAAGAAACTGAATTGTTTGGACGAGGCGTTGTACTATCTGTCATTGAGTGAACAGCGACAAGATGATATAATATTAGAAGTATTGCAGCAACCTGTATTGAATGTGCAAATAGAGTTGTTAAGAAATGATTTGGAGAGCGAACGCCAGCAACTACGCCACAACAAAAGTGTAACAATCATACTTTTTGTTGTGTTCGTATTATTGGTCTTTGTGCTCTTGCTGTATCTTCGTTTTCGTAAGGTAAAGCAAGATAGAGATATCGCAAACTATGTCTCTATCATCAACGAGTTGCAACAATCTATCAAGGAAGTAAACTTAGCATCTGAAGAGAAATTTGCAGAGTTGCATCTAAATGACTTTATTACGATAAACGAGATGTGTGAAATATTGTATACCTATGGTGATACGTCTCAATTATCGTCTAAACTAACCAATGGAGTCTATAACTGCATAGAGTTGATACGTAGTAATCAAGAGTATCTTGAAAAACTTGAAGCGATTATAAACCATAATCACGATAATATTTTTGTAGCACTGCGCAATAGTAGCCCAAAACTCAACGAAAAGGAGTTGCGTTTTGTTTTGTATCTTATGTTAGGCTTTTCTTACAGGTCTATATCTATACTTATAGGTGTTGATACTGCTGCGGTTTCACGCCTCAAATATAAGGTGAAAACTAAACTGAAAGAGGCAAATAATGAGCATCTTTTAAATGTAGTTGTTGGGAGGAAGTTGTAATTGGTTGATTACTATTTAGTTGCGATTTTATAAGATATTGCTATTTGTGTAACTTATTGATTATCAATAGGGAGAGATTTTAATAATCTCTCCCTATTATAATTTATTGAATATCAATGTGTTGGCTATCGGTGTGGGAAGATTTTTGTGTGATTGTTTTCTTGGTTATATGCCTGTCGTGTGCTAATTTTGCAATAAACATAAACCTAAAAATCTAACTACTATGAAACTATCGTATTACAAATTTGTAGCACTACTACTTGCGTTGGTTGTAGGTGTTACAGCATTCGCAACTAATCCTATTTTTGATGAGCCAATAACTATTGAAATTAGGAAAAGTAAGCAAGATTGTCCAGATATCAAACCTCGTACTATTGTCGAGTCAGATGTCGAGGCAACATATTGTGCTGGAGTGTTGACAGTGATGTTTAATGAGAATCTCGGTGATTCGGATGTAACGGTTGCAAACGTGTCAACAGGTGAGGTGTGGAGCAATAGTGTGAACGGCTTCGGTGTAGTAAACTTGCTCCTCTCGGGCGATGAGGGATACTACTATATAACTATAGATACTGAAGAGGGTCAGTATACAGGAGAGTTTGAATTATAGTAACACAATTACAATATTAATTAACATTTAAATTTTCGTATTATGAAGAAAATTTATATCTTTGCACTAACACTTGCAATGGTTGCAGTGTCGTGCCAGAAGGATGTGCATCAGGAAGTGATGCATCAGGATGTAGTTTGTGTATCTAACAATGACAATGGATATGCGGTAAGTGTAGACGAGGCTCTCGCGAATCTCGATAGAGAGTTGGATTTTATCTATGGCGCTTCTACGCGTAGCGGTGATAGACCTAATGTTAGAAAGGTGCATACATTGCATCGCAATGCAGTTGCTAATGCCACACGTTCGGGTGAGGTTAATGCTGAGGAGTTGTTGTATATTGTTGAGTTCGATGAGGGTCAAGGCTCTGCCATTCTTGGAGCAGATAAACGTGTAGAAAAAGTTTTTGCAGTATTGGATGAGAGTGTTATTACTCTCGAGGATTTTGAGAATGCTGAAAGTGGTCAGAATACAGACGATCTTTCGACACGTTTAGCCGGTTTAATAGTTGATGAGGCTTATGAGCAATTGGGAGCCAGTGATT
>JAFOCZ010000091.1 GCA_017380955.1 Alistipes sp. | reverse complement strand
GTTGCCAATATGGAGGGTGGCTCGGGAATGTTGGTATACTGGTCGCGCTTCCAGATGGATGCGTCGAGCAATAAGAGTATCAGTGAGCAACTTAGAGACCTGACCTATACTGTTGGCAACCAAAAGTATAAGGGTGTTAAGTTGATTCGCAACCAGGCAATGGTGACCATCAACAAATGGGAGACTGAGCACTTCCACGTTACGGGTTTCCGCACTGTTAACATCCCTGCCTTTGGCACTGTAGCGCCTCACCATCCTAACCGCCATTTCGATATAGTTGCCGACTGGGAGAGTACGGATGAGTTTGTGACGCTGCCCAATAACCAGGCGTTGATGTCGGATATTACGGATATCAACACAAAGCCCGAGGATTATGTCTTCGAGACTGAGAACTCGGGAGATAAACTTGTGAGTGTCATCATTCGTGGTCACGCCCCAAGTGATGTTCACACCGAGGATAACGACAAATACTACCGCGTAGTGTTGCAAAATAGCGATGGTAGCAACTTTATGCTACGTCGCAACCACCACTACAACATCCACATCACAGGTATGCTTACCTATGGTCAGGATAGTTTCGAGGCGGCGTTAACAGCCCCAGCGTCCAACAATGCGTGGATATCTATTGACGAGTGGGTAAACGAGATTTCGGACGGCGTGCAGACCTTATGGGTGGAGCAGACATCGTATGTGCTTAGCAGCGATGAGTATGCTGGTACTAACCTTGTATTGCCATACAAATATACGGTTAATGGACGTGGTGATGCTACAGAACCAACCATTACCTGGCTTGAAAATAATGTAGCCTACGACAACATCACCAACACCTATAATAACTCCACGGGAGAGGGTGAGATGCTTGTGCGCCTATTCCCTATGTATGAGGGTAACGAGCAGCAGGCAGGTACGCTGCTTATAAAGCACGGTCAGTTGCAGCGCAAGATATCGATATATATCATCCGTACGCAGAAGTTCACACCATCGTGGATATCTGCACAGGTATATGGTGTGGCCGACGAGCACGTGACAATGATGTTCACCATTCCAGAGACCTGCCCCGATGCGCTCTTCCCATTTACGGTGCTTGTATCGGCTAACCACCTCGACGTGCGCTCGGAGTCGGGACAGCAGTTGCCCGTATATATCAAGGGCGAGGAGGGCTACTTTGGCGCTGACTGGGAGGGTATCAACTACAAATATGCCTATACGGTCACCGAGCCCGGCAAGCATCGTCTGCATATGACTACTATCCTCAAGCATACGGACGGTGAAATGGAGAGCGTGCACCTCGAGGCAGACTTCTTTGAGACAATCACCAAGACTGTGATATTTAGTGGTCACGAGTATACCCACCGCCGTGTATTTATTGATGGTTTGCATAACTATGGCACTGAGTATGCCCAGGATGAGGATCTATACTATATGCTTGTGCCACAGAAGAAGGCTGCGCCCATAACCTTTACACTAATGTTGCAGGAGCGACAGAGCGATGGCACATATGCAGCACTTAACCACGCAGCAAATCCAGGAAGTCAACAGTGGCATAAGAATGGTCGTGATGAGTTCTTGATATACTCAAAGACATTTAGTGACTATCGAACATATTACGGCCATAACGAGGACGTATACGAGGAGATTCAGGGCCTTGTATGGGAGGGCGATGTGATACTCTTTGACGAGGAACATTGGAGTACGAATGGTCGCGTTATGGCATTCCGAACACAGGACTATAAGACGCCCCCATCAGACGACCTATATGGTCTACAGGAGGATGGAACATACAATATCTATTTCTTGACCAATAGTGCAAATAATCAGGATGTTGTGCGCGTTGCATCGAATAATACATATAGTCCCCATGCCTTTGAGTACTCGCGCGACAGTTCTCAAAGATATGACCACAACTACGACGGTAACGAGTATCGTTCCGTAATCTTTGATGTCGCACACTATCGCCCCTATCGTTTTGCTGCGCAGGTGAGAGTTGCGGATGCCGATGGCTCGAATCCTGAACTTATACCCGCTACGAGTGATCTGATGGGTAACCCCGGTAATGCTATGACGCCTGAGAATGTGGATGATGTATATCTTAAGTATAAGCCGGGTCAGCGTGTCGATATATTGTTCGATATCACGAGCTTCCGAGGCTCTGATGGCTGCTCTGTGCACCCCTTTGGCGAGAACTTCGGCGACCACTTCGAGGTATATATCGACGCTCCTATGCTTGAGATCGACTATGTCCGATACCCTGAAAAATGGAGAGCGGCAGCGAATGACGGCACTGGAGTAGCCGTTGACAAACTACGCTCACACCCCACAATCCCTGGCAGATATATCTACACCGTAGACCGCCACCGTGAGCACGAGCGTGAGTTTGGCGACTCAACCCTCACTGTCGCAAATGTTGATGAGGCTCAGATAGAGTTTAATAAATTCGGACAGAGGGTGCCTGTAGAGGGCCGC
Source organism: Alistipes sp. (assembly GCA_017380955.1). Classification (GTDB taxonomy): domain Bacteria; phylum Bacteroidota; class Bacteroidia; order Bacteroidales; family Rikenellaceae; genus Alistipes. The sequence goes on along the minus strand of JAFOCZ010000091.1, from coordinate 1,024 downwards.
ATCGACCAAAGTGGTGAGCGTAAGTGTCTGCCATTTAAGAAGACATCTATTACCGCAGGTGGCGATATACACATCACTACAGACAAGGATGCGATAGTCTTTTGGGATAAGACATTTAATGTTGAGACCTCGCATATCAAGGGTAAGATATACTACGAAAATGAGCAAGGACAATTCCCCGTACCTCATAATGCCTTCGTAGCCTTTGTTCGATTGCGTACAGGTGCTCGTATCGGCGTGGCAACAATCTATAAAGATGGTGAGTTTGAACTTAACCTCCGCGAGGAGTATACCTACAATTGGACAGATGACCCTATCGACTTCTACTACACGGTGCAAGATGCCCAAGGCAATAATATCACCTATAACCTCAACTACACGGTGGGTGGCGTTGCTCGCACTGTAGACCTCGAAACTATGTACCAGTGGACCGTCAACAATCAACCAATCGTACTCACAGTACAGCCTGACACCCCACAGGAGTAACCCGCAGCGGTGTTGTCTGCTGCGAATCTTATTAGTCGCACTGTTTTAGTTGAACCTAAAATATCTCGCAAACCCACCTGTTCTACCATATTGAGTGGTAGGATGGGTGGGATTTTTTGTGTCTTATAAGTTGTTGATTAGTAGGTGCTTGAAAAATAGGTGAAAAAATAGTTGCGGAAATCATTGAATATTTTAGGGTTGTTTGTTATGTATAAGAGGGAAGTATAACAACACAATAAATTATATTAAAGTTATGGAGAAAGAATTTAGATTTAGAGGTCCAGGTAATCTGCCGATTATACCACCACTCGAAGAGAGTGATGAAATGGAAGAGCGCGACGAGCAGAGTGCAATGACAGAAGATAAGAAGCATTCAGACCGCTACTTTCTGCAATATAGGTTTATCCCCAATTTGGTGGATGATGTATCAAAGGGGGAAATATCTGTTGATGACCTGATGGACAAAGATTGGTGGGAGTGCAGTATCCAATTGTTCAATGATATGAACTTTACCTTCGAGTGGGAGGAGTTGCGTTGC
>JAFOCZ010000090.1 GCA_017380955.1 Alistipes sp. | reverse complement strand
GCACACGGTTTACCTCCTTATTGCCGATATCTATACGGCGTGTCGTGCCCTCCTCGATATCCTGCACCTTACGTGGCTCGGACTTTGGCACAGATGCCACACGTGATGCTACCGACGACGACTCACGCGCCACGATATGCTCCGAGATGGTGTTCCACGCGCCACAGGCGGGACACTTACCCATCCACTTTGTGGTCTCATTACCACAGTCGCTACAGAAGTATGCTCGTTTGACCTTAGCCATAGGAATTAATGAGTAGTGAGGAATTAGTAATTAGTAGTCTTGTCGCTCCGTGGAGCGATAGGAAACTCAACTATGACATTCTATATAGTGCCCCTTCGGTTAACTAAACAGTCGCAGGATGTCGCTGCCGTTGGCATAGAGAAGCAACGCCATAAGGATGTAGAAACCGATGTTCTGCGCGATGCTCATAAACTTCTCGCTTGGCTTGCGGCGTGTGATAATCTCCCAAAGGGTGAACAACACGTGACCACCATCAAGCACCGGAATAGGCAATAAGTTCATAACGGCAAGCATAACAGAGAGCAACGCTGTAACATTCCAGAAGTTATACCAACTCCACACCTCGGGGAAGATGCTACCGATAGATATGAAACCACCAACCTCCTTATACAAACCTGTATCGGGGTTTACCATCATAACCAACTGATCCCAGTATGATGCTATCTTCTTGCCTGTGAACTTAATACCCGCAGGTATAGACTCCCAGAAACCATACTTCTTCTGTCGTGGCTGCACCGATGCCACACGAACACCAATCTTACCCTCGCCATTTACCGGCACTGCCAACTCCACAACATCCTCGCCACGCTCTACGGTGATAGCGGCGGTGGTATCCTTAGCCTCGGCAAGGAGTGGCAAGGCGCTGAGGAACTCACCAACAGGCTCGCCATTGATAGCCACGATGCGGTCACCAGCCATAACGCCAGCCGCGATGCTGCTCTCAGCCTCCACATCCGCAACAACAAAAGGTACATACTCGCCGATGAGGTTTACATAGCCCTTACGCTCGCGCAGAGCCACGATATCCTCCATAGCGATATTGAGGGTCACGGGCTCCTCGTTGCGCAATACAACAACCTCCACGTCGTCGCCCACGATGAGCAGACGCTCGTTAATCTCCACAACATTGCCGATGCTATGGCCGTCGATGGTCACGATGCGGTCGCCATCCACAAAGCCCAATGCCTCAGCCTCCTCGTTGAAGACATAGCCGTTTACCATATCGTCGTTGTGGAAGTAGGTCTCACCCCAGGTGTATGTCATAGCGGTGTAGATGCCGATGGCGAAGAGTGCGTTCATAACCACACCCGCAATCATCACCAACAGTCGCTGCCACGGATTCTTGCCACGCAACTCATCCTTCGTAGGCTCCAAGGTGCGCTGCTGCTGCTTCGCACTCTCAATCTCTGCCTCGAGAGTCGCTATCTGGGCACTAAGACGCTCCGCCTCCTCGGTGTTGCCACGACGCAGTGCCTTCTTACGCTGCTTTGCCAACTCATCGCGCTTCTCGGTTGCTGCGGTCTCCTCCGTCATAAGAGTCTCGCGGCTGTCGTAGAGCGATACATAACCGCCCAATGGCAACCAGCCGATGCCATACTCCGTGTTACCTATCTTACGCTTGAAGAGCGAAAACCAGGGGTCGAAGAAGATGTAGAACTTGTCGACACGTGCGCCAACCATACGCGCGGTGATGTAGTGTCCGAACTCGTGTATCAGGACAAGCATCGACAGCGATGCGAAGAATTGTAGTGCTTGAATCAATATTCCCATAATGTGTTATATAATTTCGGTTAAAGTTTCAAAAATCTGCGTGCCAAGTCACGAGCCTCGATGTTTGCCGCGTCGTAGGTGGCAAGCGTAGGGTGCTTCTCAAACGAGGTGTTGTCTAAGGCATAGCGTATAGAAGCCACGATGTCGGTATATCGGCATTTGTGGTTTAGGAATGCCGCCACGGCAACCTCATTAGCGCCATTCATAGTGCAGGGTGCTGTGCCACCACGCTCCAAAACCTCATAGGCGATGTCCAGCGCAGGGTACTTCTCGCGGTCTACGTCGAGGAATGTGAGGGTGGGGTAGTCCAGAATCGAGAAGCGCTCCATAGCCTCCTCGGCACGCTCGGGGTAGAGTAGTGCATAACTGATTGGCGTGTGCATATCGGCATTGCCGAGTTGTGCCTTAACAGCGCCATCCGTAAACTCCACCATAGAGTGCACTATAGACTGCGGATGCACCACAACCTTTATGCGCTCGGGCTCTATGTCGAAGAGCCATCGTGCCTCGATAACCTCGAAACCCTTGTTCACAAGCGTTGCCGAGTCGATGGTAATCTTTGCACCCATAGACCACTGCGGATGCTTCAGCGCCCTCTCGGGGGTGACATTCACCAACTCCTCGCTGGGCACATCACGCAGAGCACCACCGCTGCAGGTGATGATAAGGTTGCGTATAGCCTTGCGCTTCTCACCCTCTAAGCACTGCATAATCGCCGAGTGCTCGGAGTCTATAGGCAGAATGTCGACACCCTTGCGCTTCGCAGCATCCATAATGATGTCGCCACCCACAACCAATGTCTCCTTATTTGCCAGGGCTATGCGCTTGCCACTCTCGATGGCAAGGTATGTGGGGTGCAGACCAGCATATCCCACAAGGGCATTTACCACAGTGTCGCTGCGATAACTGCTGGCTATGTGGTTGATGGCATCGCTACCTGCCATCACCTCTACATTTGTATCCTTAAGAGCATCTTTCAGGGCTTCGTAGTGCTGCGCATCGCCAATCACGACGCTCTCCACCTCAAACTCTCGCGCTTGTGCGGCGAGCATCTCCCAGCGGCTGTGTGCCACAAGTGCCGTAACCTTAAAACGCTCGGGGTAGCGGCGTACTATGTCTAACGTCTGCACGCCGATAGAGCCCGTAGAGCCCAATATTGCTAATCGCTCAATACTCATAACGTGGGGGATTTAGAAAAGTATATAACGCTCAGGGTCTACGGCTGTGCCATCGCGCCACAACTCAAAGCCGAGTTCGAGATTCTCCTTCTTAGCCTCGCTCGTAAGGCGTCCTATCACCGAGCCGCTCTGCACCGTCTGACCCTTACGCACAAGGGTCTCTCCCAGGTTCTTGTATACCGAGATGTAACCGCCATTGTGCTGTATCATAACATTGCAGAGACCATCCGCAGCGCCCTCCACCATAACCACAGTGCCATTCTCCACCGCCATCACCGAGTCATCGCCATCGATGCTCAGGATAGCCAGGTCGTAACTCGACTCTGGAGCGTCGAAGTTGCGGGTTATAGTACCACGCATCGGGGTGCTGAACATCGCAGCCTCGGCCTTCAGTGGCTTGGTATTTGATAGTGAGTATTCACCCGTTGTGCTCTCGAGTGCTGCGCGAAGCAGCGAGTCGGCACGCGTGGGGAGTATGCGTGATTTGTCATAACGTATGGTGTCGGTCATCACCGTAGAGTGCAACGTCGGTGTGCTACCACCCATTATCGTTGTCACAGCCTCGTTGTAGGCGATAACCTCCTGCATATTGCGCTCCATAAGGTCTATGCGCATAATGCTCTCGGTAAGTTGGTCGTTGAGCCTCTGCGCCTTTGTGCGGTATCCGGGGAGGATGTCCAGGAGCGATGTGTATGCCACAAGCAACAACACTATGCCATACAATACAAGCACCAATGCTATGGCGCTACCTATGAGCGCCAAAGGTGTGATGTTTATCTTCCAATCTATGTTTTCCGAGTTGTGGTCACGCATCACAAGGGTGCGTCGCTCGGTGAGATATTCCCAAAAATTTCGTATCATACCTATATATTTATGTACTAAACGCACAAAGATACGAAATAGTATTGAGATATCAACACTTGAGAGGGTAGTTTTTGTGAGGAGTCTCCTGTAGTAGGAGCATCTAATGATGCCAAAGATATAAAGAACTTGCGTAATAATGGCAGGATAAGGGTGAAATTTGATAAGTGGTTGGTACATATACCATTTTTGTGTTACCTCACCATATTGTTAATTTCGGCAGAAGGAGCCGTATATGGTGGGTATTAGAGAAAG
>JAFOCZ010000089.1 GCA_017380955.1 Alistipes sp. | reverse complement strand
TGCCCAATCTCTCGTAAGCGGGCTTCTCTCTCCTCGACTAAGGCTTTCACTTTTTTTAGCAGAGCATTCTCCGTTCTGAGATATTCATTCTCTTCTCTCAAACGCTCCAGCTCTGTCATTTCCTCTGGTTTCTTCTTTCTCGGTCTTCCCATACCTGGTAGTCGCCCTCGCTTCTTGGTTATGAGTAGTGCATCAATCCCCTGTTCTCTAAATATCTTTAGCCAAACACTTAATCGTGTAGTACTTACTCCATACTTTAACGAGGCTTGCACCAAAGTTAAGTGATTTTTCTCAATATCTAATACGATTTGTTGTTTTAGTACACCGTCAGCCCGAATGTTTTTCTTGCGATGGAGGGCGGAGGTGCCTTGTTTTTGGTATTGTAGCCATAAGCATTTTAATCGCTCTGCACTTATACCGAACTTGTTGTGAATGTAATCGATGGAAAAACCACCTTCGAGCATTCTCATATATTTGAGCAATGCTTCATAATCGTGTTTTTTGCGCATAAAGAAACCCCAAAAGTTTTTTGTCCAAACTTTTGGGGTCACTTCAGTCGACTCCAACCTTTTCTGTTATCTAACAAAAGCGATAGCGAGGTAAACATCACCTACCGTCTTTAGCACCTCTTTTGCCGTGAGGAACATCTGATCGGAGGTTATGGATGGTGTGCTCTTGGCAACGATGTTCATAGCATCACGAGCATCCAACAACACCACAAGGCGGTCGGAGACTATGCGTATGTAGCCCTTTGCGGTGTAGGTAACGCCCTCTACCGTTGTCGAGAACTCCACCTTTGCGCTCTCCTCATCGTAGGTCATAACACCATCCTGGAGTGTGTCGCGTGTGGCAAGAATTGCCATACCATTGCGACGCAGGGTCAGCGAGCAGCAACCCTCGACAACACCACGGCTCTGCAATGCCGAGATACCTATACCCTCCACCTGTGCGAGTGCCACGTCGGCAATAGGATTTGGCGTGCCGAGATACTCCAGCGATGCCGACTTATACTGCCAGGTGCCGAGAATCTTGCTCTTAGCAGGCGCATTATCACGAATAGCATCGTATGGCGACACCACGTTCTGCTGCTGTGGCTGCGCAGCACCGAGGAATGCTCCGAGAGCCGCGCCAAAGTCCAACTGCGCCATAGCCGTAGCAGGTGTCAGCATCATCGCCACACCTATGAGCATCGCCACGAAGATTGTTGATAGTTTATTCATTTTACTATGTTAAATTAATGTAGCGTACACAACTGCGTACGCTACATAACGTTATTACTCAAGTTCCTGTTGCAACTCCTCAATCTCCTGCATCCACGCACGTACCTGAGCATCAGATGGCATATGCAGATCACCACGTGGTGAGAGACCTACAGCACCAACCTTAGGACCATCAGGCATCGCAGAGCGCTTGAACTGCTGCGAGAAGAAGCGACTGAAGAAGACCTTCAACCACTTGAGGATTGTAGCCTTAGAGTATACATCCTCGAAGGCGATATATGCGAGCATCGCAATCTTTGCTGGTGAGTAGCGACGACGCAATGCGCAGTAGAGGAAGAAGTCGTGGAGTTCGTATGGACCTACCAAATCCTCGGTCTTCTGCGCTATGTCACCGCCCTCTGATGGTGGCAACAACTCTGGGCTTACAGGGGTTGCTACAACATCGAGCAACGCCTCACGCAAAGCACCCTCCGCGCGGTTGTTGGCATACCACTCTACCATATACTTCACCAATGTCTTAGGCACAGAAGAGTTGATGCCATACATCGACATCTGGTCGCCATTGTATGTTGCCCAGCCGAGAGCCAACTCACTCATATCGCCTGTGCCGATAACCATACCGCCACACATATTCGCAACGTCCATCAAAATCTGTGTACGCTCACGCGCCTGTGAGTTCTCATACGCTACCGAGCACTGCGACTTGTCGAGACCGATATCCTTGAAGTGCTGCTCACAAGCATCCTTGATAGATATCTCACGCAATGTGCAACCCAACTCCTTGACCATAGCAAGGGCATTCTGGTATGTGCGGTCTGTAGTTCCGAAGCCTGGCATAGTAACGCCGATAATCTTCTTGCGGTCGAGACCCAACAAGTCGTAGGTATCGCATACAGCCAAGAGCGCCAATGTAGAGTCCAAACCTCCCGAGATACCCATAACCACAGTGTCGCACGATGTGTGCTCGAGACGCTGTGCAAGACCTGCGCTCTGGATGGCAAATACCTCCTTGCAGTGTGCAGCGCGTGCCTCCTCGTTCTCAGGAACGAAGTAGATAGGCTCGATATGACGGCGAAGGTCACCCTGGTGGCAAATCTCATCTACGTCAATCTCCACAACACGCATCTCTGGAGCCTCAGGGTAGTAGAATGTGTTACGCGCAGTACGGCGTGTGGTGATATACTCCACATCGATGTCGGAGATTACCATACGGTCGTTGCGCACAAAACGCTCGCTGACACCCAACACACGTCCCAACTCGGCAATCACAGCATTACCCGCAAAGACAAGGTCACTTGATGACTCACCATGTCCCGATGATGCGTAGACATATGCTGCCATAGTTCGTGATGACTGCTCGGCGATGAGCGAGATGAGGTAGTCGTGCTTGCGAACGCTCTCTGGCGATGCCGAGAGGTTGAAGAGCAACTTAGCACCCTGCACCGCCTGCATTGATGATGGTGGCACAGGTACCCACATATCCTCGCAAATCTCCACGCCAAACTCCACGCCGTGGATGTCGAACATAAGGTCGCTACCGAAGGCACACTCCTGACCTGCGTAGCGTATCATACGATCCTTTATAGAGTATCCCGATACCCACCAGCGCAACTCCGAGAACTCGCCATAGTTAGGGATGTAACTCTTTGGCACAATACCCCACAACTGACCCTGACCTATGACAGCGGCGCAGTTGTAGAGACGGTCGGCATATACCACAGGAAGACCTACGATACCGATAGTTGGGATATCTGCGGTCTGCTCCATAAGCCACGCGAGAGCCTTCTCCGTATCGCTAAGGAGTTTCTTCTGCAACACCATATCGCCACAGGTGTAACCCACGAGTGACAACTCAGGCATAACAACAATCTCGACGCCTTCGTTAAAGGCATCCCCCATAATCTTGAGAGCGCCCTCAGCATTGCTCTGAGCATCGGCGATATGCACACGTGGCACCGCCGCCGCAACTCTCATATATCCATATTGGTTGTTCATAATAGTTAAGTTTATATGGTTTGTGATAGGTGTTATGGGTAGAGATGGGGATTTCCGCTAACGCTCTGGGTAATTATGGGTAATTTACCCAGCCCTACCCATAGCGAAGCAACACTACCCAGAGCGAAGCGACACTACCCAGAGCGAAGCGACACTACCCAGAGCGAAGTGGCTCTACCCAGAGCGAAGCGACACTACTCAGAGCGAAGCAACACTACCCAGAGCGAAGCGACACTACCCAGAGCGAAGCGGCTCTACCCAGAGCGAAGCGACACTACCCAGAGCGAAGCGGCTCTACCCAGTCTTACTCTCTTCGACCCC
>JAFOCZ010000088.1 GCA_017380955.1 Alistipes sp. | reverse complement strand
TTGCTACGATGGTAAGATGCACCCCGTAGATTCAAATGAGATCTCGTTCAAGCTGGCAGCTCGTAATGCGTTCAAGGATGCATTCCGCAACGCTGGTCCAAAGATTATGGAGCCTATCTACAACGTCGAGGTATTGACACCAAGCGAGTATATGGGTGCTGTGATGAGCGACTTGCAGAACCGCCGTGCTATGATTATGGGTATGGAGTCAGATAAGGGCTTCGACCGTCTCAACGCACGTGTGCCACTTGCTGAGTTGTATCGCTACTCTACATCGTTGTCTTCATTGACATCTGGTGCTGCGACATACACTATGCAGTTTGCATCATACGAGCAGGTTCCTGCAGATGTTCAGGATAAGTTGTTGAAGGCTTACACCGACACTGACGAGGATTAATCTCGTAGCATAGCATATCGTTAAGGGCTTGTTCCAATGGAGCAAGCCCTTGCTTTTTATGTAAATTAAGAAAATTTTCGTATATTTGCTTATAAACTACCCCAAAGTATGACACCAAACGCTATAGCCGAAGCAAAGAGGTGTGGCAAGCGCCACATCCGCACTATCGTGGCTATGGTTGTGGTGTTACTCTGCGCGGTGAGGCTATCAGCACAGGAGGTGGACTTCCTGAAGTATAAGTTCTATGAGGATGACTACACCGAGACACTGCTACTCCTACAAGAGGATACCATAACCTCGCCTTTATCATCCCGCAACACCTATCACGTCAACGACTATAACATCCGCAACGCACTCTACAACTCGGGCTTCAGGTCGCGAGGTACGTACAGCGACGAGGAGAGTTATATCATCGGTGGTATCGCCCTGCAACGCTCTACGGCACAGCGTCTTATAGCCTTAGGCATAGCACGATACACAGAGCGTGGATTGGGTGGTGCGATGCATAGTGGCACTACTCTATCCACCACAACTCTCAGCGTGGGCAGAGGGCGCGCTATGCATAGCGACAAGCAGACCATACGCACCGAGATATCGGGGCAGAACTACCTCGTTGGCGTGAGTCACAAAGGCTCGTGGATGATATCGCCCACAGGTGTAAACCTCAAGGGTGACTGGGAGATAAACCACAACATCCGCATCCGCACGGGGCGAGACATATATGTAGAGGGAGTCTTCAGCAACGCCGTAGATTGCGCCATTGAGGCATCGCACTACACACAACGACATAGCATATCCTTGGCGGCAACACTCTCCTATAGTAACCGCGGTCTTAGGCAACACACCTCCGAGGAGGCGTTCTCATTGCTAAACAACCCACTATATAACCCTACTTGGGGAATGCAGAACGGTAAGGTGCGCAACTCTCGTGTGCGTAACACCCTACGACCCGATATCGTAGCATTGTGGGAGTATCGTCTTACAGCCGCCACAACGCTCCACGTCACCGCAAACATAGGCTTTGAGGCTCTCGGCACCACCTCTTTAGAGTGGTTTGACGCTATGACGCCTATGCCCGACAACTACCGCCATATGCCATCGTACCACTCTCAGGATGCTCAGCAGATGGAGGTCACAGAGGCGTGGATGAACAACGACCTCAGGTATACGCAGATAGATTGGCAAGGGATGTATCATACCAACGCTTTGCAGAGCGACGGCAGTGCGAGATATGCCGTTGCGAAACGCCGTGAGAACATCACAAATACCTCATTTTCAGCGCATATAAGTAGTAACTTCGCAGACATAGACTTCTCGGGTGGTATACGCCTAAACTACGACACATCGCGAAACTTCAAGGTTATAGATGACCTTCTCGGAGCGGAGTATATCATCGACCGCGACTACTACCTCATAAACGACGCCACCTACTCCAACAATCTGCAAAACAACCTCCGCGACCCCAACCGCAAGATTACCGAGGGAGACCGCTACGCCTACGATTACCGCCTAAACAGGCTACGCACTACGCTCTTTGGTACTGCAGCGTGGGAGTATGATAACGGCAGCGTGGCAGCAGGGATATCGCTATCTACGGAGGCTACGCAGCGCCGAGGATTCTTCGAGAAGGAGTTATTTCCCAGCGAGGGCTCTTATGGTCGCTCGGCACGAATAAGGCTTATGCCCTACCACCTTTCGGCACGCTGGCAACACTTCGTAAACAACCACCGCTTTGGAGTATCGGCACTCATAAGTGGCGCATCGCCAGAGATAGGCGATATGTTCCTGCAACAAGATTACAACAACCGTATAACCAGAGAGTTATCACTCGCCACGACTCTCGCCTTTGAGGCTAATTATGGCTTTGTGCTGACCAACAAACTAACCCTCGAGGCATCGCTATTCTCCACTACTACGCTCCACAACACCAGCGTCGTGCACTACTACGACGACCTCGCCGAGGAGTTTGTGGACTGCGTGGCGAGCAACATAAACACCACCGTGGGAGGCTTCGAGACAAGGGCTAACGTCGTGTGGAACGACTACCTGAACTCTACGTTTATGGTCACAGCCTTTGCAAGTCGCTACACCTCGGTTGTTGGCGTCGAGTTATACTCCGACGCAGACAATAGGCTCATCGCAAATTCCGCTGCAAATATGCGTGGTGTGCGGTGTGGCGCTCCCGAGGTTGCGGCATATGGCGATGTGGAACTGTCGCTGATGGGATGGAGAGCCCGCGCAGCGCTACACTACTGTGGTGCGCGGTCTGTAACACCATCGTTTGTGCGTCGCAGCACACGCATTCTCAACCAGGCATTTGCCCCAGAATGTCGCGAGATGCTGACCTCGCAACAACGCCTCAAAGATGTTGTATCTCTGGACTTTACGCTAAGCAAATGGTTTGACATCGGCAAGGCATCCTTAGGCATACAACTATCGGCGAAAAACCTCCTCGGCACAAGCAATATCCTAAGTGGTTATGAGCAGAATCGTGTGCGCAGGGTGACCACCATAAACGCCTCTGCGTTAGAGCCCTTTGCCAACCGTGTGTTATACAACTACCCTCGCCTCTTCTACCTCGGCATAACACTTCGTATTTAGTCCAAAAAAGCGACGCAAACGAAATCTTTGCGTCGCTATTTTATCTTATCTTTTTTTTTCGTATCTTTACGCCGAATTGTATAATAACGAAAAAACGAAACAAAAGATAATGAGTTGTTGTAAAAAACATAATCCAGATATAGGACGTGGTTGTTCGTTCTGCGACTGTGGCGATGAGATTGAGGCTATCGCTGCGGAGGGCTGCTACAAACTCCACGAGACCGATTGGTTGGATGAGTATCCCGTGAACATCCCATCGGATATCTTCGAGGTGCGATTCAAGAACACACGTCGCTCCTACTACCAGAATGTCAATAATCTCGACCTCAAGCGTGGCGACATCGTAGCCGTAGAGGCACAGCCAGGTCACGACATCGGCATCATCTCACTTACAGGCGATATGGTTGCCAAGCAGATGCGCCGTGTGGGCTTCAACCCCCACAATGGCGAGTTCAAGAAGATATACCGCAAGGCACGCCCCTATGACATAGAGCGCTGGCAGGAGGCTATAGCCCTCGAGCACGAGACTATGATTGCCTCGCGACAGATTGCCGCAGATATGGGTCTGAATATGAAGATTGGCGATGTGGAGTATCAGGGCGATAAGATGAAGGCTATCTTCTACTACATTGCCGATGAGCGTGTAGACTTCCGCGAACTTATCAAGGTCTTTGCCGAGAGATTCCACATCCGCATCGAGATGAAGCAGATTGGTGCTCGCCAGGAGGCTGGACGCATCGGAGGTATCGGTGCTTGTGGTAGAGAGTTGTGCTGCGCATCGTGGATATCGAGTTTCTCGAGCGTTACGACAAACGCCGCGCGTATGCAGGAGATATCCCTAAACCCTCAGAAGTTGGCAGGTCAGTGCTCGAAGTTGAAGTGCTGTCTTATGTATGAGTACGACGTGTATGCCGATGCACGACGCACCATACCACGTCTCCGCGAGCCTCTGCAGACTATGGATGGCGAGTATTTCCTCATCAAGATAGACCCATTGGCAGGTACTATGTCGTTCTCGACAAGCAAGAATACCATTGTCAACCTCACAACGCTCCCTATATCGCGTGTTAAGGAGATTTTGGCGCTCAACCGTGCTGGAGAGAAGGCCGAGACACTGCTCGGCAACGATGGCGAGAAGGTTGTCAAAGAGCCAACCTACCGCAGCGAGGAGGATAGCATCACACGTTTCGACGGCAAGGGCAAGCGTAAGAAGAACAAGCGCAACCGTGGCGAGAAGGGTAACACCACACCACAGCCACAGGAGGAGCAGATGCCAGCAGAGGTGAGCAATAACGAGGCTGAGAAGGGCAATGACGAGGGTCAGCCACAGGAGTCTCGAGAGCAGCATAACGAGCGTCGCCAGCACAACGACCGCCGTCACAACCGCCGCAACGACCGCCGTCCTCAGCGCACGGAGCAGCGTGAGCGCACGGAGCAGACCGAGGGTGCTGAGCATCAGGCCGAGCGTGAGCAGCGCGACACACAGAGCCCTGAGCAGGGTGAGGCAAAGCGTGAGCATCGTGGTGGAGAGCGTCGTGGACGTAACAACTTCCGCCGTCACCACCGTGATGGTCAGAATCGCCGCGATGGTGAGGCAAATAAGGGCGGAGAGCCTAAGAGAGATGGCAACAATGAGTAAGATTTACTACATAGTAGCAACGATGATTATGATGCTTGCTGTGGCGTGTAACGCGCCACAGCGTAGCGTCGTTATGCACGACACCCCAAACGACAGATGGGACATCAGCGAGGAGTTTTACTACGACAATAGCGATAGTCTCACACGTCGTGATATAGCCATCACAGTGCGCTACGGCAAGGGTTATGTTGCCGACTCGGTGGCTATGAGCATCCTCTGCGTTGCTCCCGACTCGTTGGTGGTCGAGGAGCCATTCACGTTGCACATACCACACATTGGCGACCTGCGCCCCGAGGAGCATACGTTCGTATATCGTCGCAACGCTGTGCTCTCGACAAAGGGACGATATATCTTCCGCCTCACGCCACACAACGCCGTGGAGGGCATCAGTTCTGTGGGGCTGATAATCAGCGAGTCGCATAATAGCAACGACTAATAGACTACATACTAAACTTAGATATGGGAAAGGATAAACTACGTAAATTTGCTGAAAACCTCACGTTTAAGTGTATGGTGCAGCCTGAGTTTGATGATATATTCCATAAGGATCACCCACTGAAGGGTCGCTGGCACGAGGATTTCTTCCACAACAACAACCCTATAGTTTTGGAGTTGGGATGTGGCAAGGGTGAGTATACCATAGCCCTTGCGGAGCGTGACCCATCGCGCAACTACATCGGCATCGACATCAAGGGTGCGCGTATGTGGCGCGGCGCAAAGACCGCAACACAGCGTGGTATGGAGAATGTGGGATTCCTGCGCACACGCATCGAGTTCATACTCTCGTTCTTCGCACCTGGCGAGGTGTCGGAGATATGGATCACCTTCCCCGATCCACAACTCAAGAGCCGCAGAGCAAAGAAGCGTCTTACATCACCGCTGTTCCTGGCTAACTACAAGCGTTTCCTCAGCGAGGATGGTGTTATCAACCTAAAGACCGACTCTAAGCACTTGTACAACTACACCGCTGCGGTTATCGAGCGCCTGGGTCTTGATGCCGAGGTGCAGAATGACGATATCTACGGCTCGGGATATGCCGATGAGGTGTTGTCGGTGAAGACCGCATACGAGACACGCTTTGTGGCGATGGGATTGCCCATCACCTACACGCGTTTCCGCCTCGGAGACTGCACAGAGTTTGAGCACTTCGACTGGGAGGGTGATGACATCCTGGAGAAGGATGCTGAGGAGAATAGAACAAAGGCTTTCTAATTGAGAATACTATGGGAAAGAGAAGAAAAGATTTGCCCTTTATCGAGGGTCTGCATATTACCACTCTCGCTGCCGAGGGTAAGGCTATGGGAAAGGTTGACAATCAGGTGGTCTTTGTGCCTATGACCGTTCCTGGCGATGTTGTAGATGTGCAGATTCGCAAGCACCACCGCCGATTTATGGAGGGTGTTGTGGTAAATTATGTGGAGAAGTCACCATTGCGTGTAGAGCACTTCTGCGAGCATTTTGGCATCTGCGGAGGCTGTAAGTGGCAGAACTTGCCTTACGAGGAGCAGTTGAAGCAGAAGACCAAGCAGGTGGAGGATCAGTTGGTGCGCATCGGACACCTCGACATCCCTGAGGTGCGCCCCTGCCTCGGCTCGGCAAAGACACGCGAGTACCGCAATAAGTTGGAGTTTACGTTTGCCGATAAGCGCTGGCTCACCTACGAGGAGATTGCCTCAGGTGCAGATATCGAGGCGCAGCCAGCGATAGGTTTCCACATCCCAGGATGCTTCGACAAGGTGTTGGATATCAACAAGTGCCACCTGCAGATTGACCTTTCAAACCGCATACGCCTTGCTACAAAGCAGTTCTGCATCGACAACGGTTACTCGTTCCACAACGCTCGTGCCCACGAGGGCTTGATGCGTACTATGGTCATCCGCACAGCCTCTACAGGCGAGGTGATGGTAATCGTAGTGTTCAACGAGAATGATAAGGAGCGCATCGACGCACTTATGACATACCTCAAAAGCGAGTTCCCTGAAATTACCTCGCTCATATATATGGTTAACGACAAGTGGAACGACTCTCTCGGCGACCGTGAACCTATATGCTTCTCGGGCAAGGATCACATCATCGAGGAGATGGAGGGTCTCAAGTTTAAGGTTGGCCCAAAGTCGTTCTACCAGACAAACTCCGAGCAGGCGTATGAGTTGTATAAGGTTACTCGCGACTTTGCGGAGTTGACCGATGATGATGTGCTCTATGACCTCTACACCGGCACAGGTACTATCGCCAACTTCTGCGCACGTCGTGCCAAGAAGGTTGTGGGTGTGGAGTATGTACCTGAGGCTATTGAGGATGCGGTTATCAACTCACAAATCAACGGCATCGAGAACACTACGTTCTACGCTGGCGATATGAAGGATGTCTTGAGCGATGAGTTCGTGGAGCGCAACGGACGCCCTGATGTCATCATCCTCGACCCACCACGCGCTGGTGTTGATGAGCGAGTGTTGGAGGTTATCAAGCGTGCCGCCCCTGAGCGTATGGTATACGTTAGTTGCAACCCATCAACCCAGGCTCGTGACCTTGCGATTCTGAACGATATGTACGAGATTTTGGCTGTTCAGCCTGTGGATATGTTCCCACATACCCACCACGTTGAGAATGTCGTGAAGTTGCGCAAGCGCTAACAAACAACAAAAAGAACGAGAGCGGACCATCTACGTTAGACGGTCCGCTCTTTGTTATATGTCATAGACGGGGGAATAGCCTATGTGCTTCTTGTCGATATTAACCATCTCCTTTGAGGAGTGTTGCTCGAAGCCCTCGTAAAACTTATCGTCGTGCGAGAGGCTGAAGATGTGCGATAATTCGTGGACAATGACCGCATCGACAAACTCTGGCGTGGACTTCATAAGGTGGAAGGTCAGTTCCATATGCTTTTTATTAGGGTAGAAGCGACCTAAGTAGTTACGATTGCCGTTGACAAGAAGGTTACTACAGAGAAGCCCAGTCTGCTGCGACATAAGCGCCACACGCGGCGTGAGGTATACCTTCGCCTCCTTGAGCATCAGGCGCTTGGCATAGTCGATGAGGTACTCACGGGTGCCATAGTGGCGAAAGTCCAAATCGCGAGGTACCGAAATCCAATATCTGCCATCACGCTTGGCGCTCTGTATGGATGGGACATTACCGTACTTGATAGTGACCTTAAAGAGCGGATAGTCGCGCGAGAAACCATCGTAGAGAGCACCTAAATTGTCATCACTGCGATAGTAGTCTCGATTCTCAAGGGTTTTGATTATGAGTTGCATAGGCGACTCCTCGTACCTCGACAGCGACTTGTGAACGCGCACACCGCGGGGCGAGAAGGTGACCGTAGGCTTCTGAATCCTCGACTGAAAGACCTCGACAAGACCCACATCCCTATCGAAGAACGAGTAGGAGAAGTGTGGCTCAGATTCTACTGCCGCCATCACACGCTTCACCTCTGGCAACAACTTGGTGTAGTGCTCAAGAATCCAACCCCTCATCTTCATACCAGGGCGCTCATACTGCGTATAATACCACTCCGCAGCGCATACATTACGCTCCACACCCAGACCATACTGAAAGCAGTAGGCGATATAGGCATTGGCATTACCATTACCTATGGCTGCACGCATAAGGTAGTAGAGAGCCTCGCTATACTCCCTCTTCATCATAAGGTCGCAGCCCTTGGCATAGCACTCCTCGTACCACTTATAAACCTCACCCCCCGTTGGGAAATTATAGAAATACTTTGTGTTCATATCGTTACGGCATTTCCTATAAAGAGGCTACCATACACCATAATCTAACACCATAGACACAAAAAAAACGAGGCCGACACCACTGCCGACCTCGCGAAATAACTTATCGTGGGATTATGCCTTGCAGATAGCGAGGAAGTCCTCAGCCTTCAATGCAGCACCACCAATCAAACCACCATCAACATTCTCCTTAGAGAAGATCTCAGCAGCGTTAGATGGCTTGCAAGAGCCACCATAGAGGATTGAGCACTCCTCGGCCTTAGCGCCAAACTTAGAGCGCAACACCTCGCGGATGTAAGCGTGAATCTCCTCAGCCTGCTCAGGAGTAGCGGTCAAACCTGTACCGATAGCCCATACCGGCTCATAAGCAAGAACAATCTTAGAGAAATCCTCTG